>JAVHOR010000050.1:0-3239 GCA_036170175.1 Patescibacteria group bacterium
GCGAATTTCTGCTCATTGAGCGCGGATACGACCGAGATAGACACCGACTCATCCTCCGTATTTTGAGATCTGAGCAATCTCCTCGATGCCATGATAGATCGCACGGAGATCGTCTGCGATATTGCGCTTGAAGCAGCTCGTGAGCTGATGCCAATTGGTTCGAGGATTGATAAGCGCTGGAGTGGCAAGAGAGATTTTCTGTTCACTACAATATTCGTACACTTGGAATGCGAATTTGAGACGATTCTCTGCTTTCTCAGGGATCGCATAGAAAAGCGCGACGGACATATAAAGTTCCTGAGGAAGCTCTTTGACGACTTTGTTTGGATTGAGGAGATATCGCTTTGCAAGTGATAGGATAGTCGTATATCCGTAGCTCATATCTGTCGTTTTTCCCTTCTTCGCGAGGAGATCACCCGCTTTTCGAATATCATCTTCACTATAGTATTTCATGAAGTCTTTGTAGTAGAGTCCATCAGCAATATATGTCTTGAAGAATGCAAGATACGAGTCGGCGGTATAGATTTCTTTCTGAGAAATATTTCGGTTTTTTCCAGCTTTTTTGTAGAGATCAAAAAGTGCGAGTCGACCAGCAATATGCTCCCAGGCTATATTTTCGACGGATACAAGATCGATACATGTCTTGACGAGAAGTTTCGCAATATCGCTTGTCTTCATATCTTCGACGATATTCTTCTTGAATGCTTCCATGAGCTCCTCGAAGCTACACTTCTCTTCATAGCCCTTTACTGCCATATTGAACATCTTTTCGATCTTTTCGAAGTCAAACTCTTCTTTTGCTCCACTTGACTTTGTCACTTTGAATCCATTTTTCTCGAATTTCTTCACGAGCTTCACATGTGCTTCCACTCGTTCATCTTGCTTCGAAGCGCGGTAGATGATATATTCTTTCGCAACCTCGAACTTATTGAACTTCATAAGATTGCGCTCGACGATATCCTGGATATCCTCGACACTCGGAATACGATTGATAAAAACTTCTGTATAGACATGCTCGAGATCCTTCACGATGAAGTCAGTGACGACAGGAATGAATGACTTATCCATCTCGCCGACAGCATTACAGGCAAGCTCGATTGCTTCTTCAATACGGAGACGATCGAAGTCGACGAATTCACCATTTCTTTTTCTGATCTTGAGGACTGACATAAATTAATTGATAATGGATAATGGATAATTGAGAATTAGGGACAGAAAGGAAGAATTCGAGAAACTAGAAACGGAGAATCCAGAAACAAAAAATCGACCTTCGTATTTATATTTGGAAACTTTCGAGGAATCCTTATAGTATTGGTCGACTTCAAGATGCAAATGAGAATAAGTATCACATAGAAACACTAGATATTGTGTCCTAGAATTTACTCCTTCCACCATATCTTGTCAAAAGATTTTCAAAAATAGTTCATCTTTTTTACTCACAGACTCATTTCTTCCTTTTATTGACGTTCTTATTCCTTATGGCATTCACCGAATCTTCACATACAGGTGCGAAAAATCGCGAAATAAATCCTACAAATTCTGTCATTCCTATCAAGAAAAAAACTCAATATAATCATGTTATGTGTTTTGGTACTTTTGATATTTTCCATCCTGGACATGTATTCTATCTTTCTGAAGCGGAGAAGCTTGCTCCAAAAATGACGATTGTGATCGCACGAGATGCAAGAGTCACAAAGCTTAAATGAAGAATTCCTCATGATAATGAAGACCTGCGTCTTATCAATGTAGCAAATGCATTTCGACACTCTGAGGTTATTCTCGGAGATGAAGAGGATATTTTCTTACCATTGCGACAGATACAGCCTGATATTCTTGCTTTTGGCTATGATCAACGAGTTCCTGAAGAGAAAATCCATGAGTTTTTTCCTGATATGGAGATTGTTCGAATTGGCGGTTTTGAAGTAGAAAAATACAAGAGCTCAATACTCCGTAAATCCTCTCGAGATAAATAACTCGTTTTTTTGATTTTATTCGATCTTTATGCTACTATAAGTTTACGCATAGAAATTGTAATCATCAAAAAATAGTATGAATTCAGTATTAGAAGAAAAATTCTTGAAATTTCTCAAGATGGTGATCGATAATACGATCACAGATGTCCATATCTCAAGTGGTACATATCCATATATTCGTGTGACGAGTAGAGATGTGAAGCCAATTACCGAATTTTGAGTAATACCTTATGAAGATGTGATCGGACTTATCATATTTATGAATCCGCTTTTATGTAAGGAAGAAATAGAAGGAACTACGACGGGAATCAACTTTATCTATGAATATGCATGAACACGATTTCGCGCAAATGTATCAAAAAATAATGAGTGAGTAGCAATTGCACTCCGAACGATCAAGAAAAATACACCGACCGCAGAGAGTGTCGGGCTTAGTAAAAATATATTAAAACTTCTGAGTGAAGATCGTGGACTTATCCTCGTGACTGGTGGTACTGGAAGCGGAAAGACGACGACGGTCATTGCTATGATAGACTATCTGAATAAGACACAACACAAGCATATTATCACCGTCGAAGATCCAGTAGAATATATTATCAAAAATAATCAAAGCCTCATTCATCAAAAGCAAGTTGGAAAGCATGTTTCCACTTTTGATCAAGCAATACGAGATGCGATGCGAGAAGATCCTGATATTATTGTCGTATGAGAAATGCGTGATCAAGAGACAATTTCTGCAGTGCTTACCCTTGCTGAGACCTGACATCTTGTCATATCGACACTTCATACGAATGATGTCGTCCAGGCATTTGATCGACTGATCTATGCATTTCCAGCGGCTATGCAATCACAGGTGAAAATTCAGCTTGCACTTGTCCTCTCTGCTGTTATCGGTCAGATAATCCTTCCAAAAAAAGATAATACAGGAAATCTTGTCGCTCGGGAAGTATTTATCAATACTGATTCATCTCGAAATATCATCATGGACTGAAATATTAGTCATTTGTATTCTGTGATGGAGACAGGAAAACAAGATGGACAGATCATGATGCAACAGGCAATGATCGACCTTCATAAGGCTGATCTCATATCATGAAAGACGCTCATGCAACATATCAAAGATCCTACCAGAATCAAAGAATATATTGATGAACTCAGAGAAAACTGAGAACTTCATCTTTAGAGAGACAGAATATATATTTATAAGGTCACTATATTTTCTCTATTGGTGCGATTTCTATATTCATCTTTTTCACCCCAAGTCAT
>JAVHOR010000051.1:0-3211 GCA_036170175.1 Patescibacteria group bacterium
GTGGAATTGGTTCTCCCCAATATCTCTGTCGAGAAAAAAGCCAATCTCGGAGCTTGTAGTTTACTTTTTTATGACCGAATCCTTCAGTTTCTGCTTTTTCTGTGAGAATCTGTCGAGCTTCGACAGAAGTGAGTCAATTCAATGATTCTAAATCATTAATCAAAATACCATCTTCACTCCAGTATTTAGGTAACGTACTTAGAGATCTTAAATTTTGATTGGCATTCTCTTTAAGTTTAATCGTCAATCTTGGTGTTGTGCTATCAGAATATTCTTGAAACTCTTCCATTACATCAATAGGTAGGTTTGGAAGAACTGAAATAGAAACATCCAAATCATATTTCTTCGCAAATTCAAAATCTCGCTCATCATGAGCTGGAACTGCCATGAGTGCTCCTGTACCATAATGTCCGAGAACAAAGTCAGCAATCCAGAGTGGAACGGATTCTCCATTATATGGATTTACTACATATGAACCCGTGAAGACTCATGTTTTTTCTTTTCACTCATTCGTTCGGTCCAGGTCTGATTTTCCTTTTACTCATTCGATATATTTCTGACAGTTTTCTCTCTGCTCTTCTGTGATAAATTCTCCAACTTTTGGATGATCAGGAGCAAGGACGGCGTATGTCATACCATAGACGGTATCGACACGAGTCGTATAGACACGGATAGACCTGGTGGCATCATCTGACTTCTTCATCTCAAATTCACACCCCTCACTCTTCCCTATCCAATTTCTCTGCATTTCCTTGATCCCCTCTGGCCAATCAAGAGTATCGATGTCAGAAAGAAGTCGATCTGCATATTCCGTAATCTTGAGTACCCATTGTCTTATCGGTCGACGCTCGACACGAGTCCCACAGCGGTCACAGGTATTCAGTGCTGTCACTTCTTCATTCGCGAGTCCTGTCTTACAGCTCGGACAATAGTTGATCGGAAGATCTTGTTCATAGGCGAGTCACTTCTTGAAGAGTTCGAGAAAAATCCACTGTGTCCACTTATAATACTCTGGATCTGTCGTATCTACTGTACGGTCCCAGTCGTATGAGAATCAAAGTGACTTCAATTGTTCAGTAAAAATTATAGTATTCGCTCGTGTAGTAATAGCTGGATGTGTACCTGTCTTGATGGCATGATTCTCAGCTGGAAGGCCAAATGCATCCCACCCCATTGTATGAAGCACATTGTGCCCTGTCGCATGATAATAGCGCGAGATGATATCAGTCGCTGTGTATCCCTTTGGATGACCGACATGGAGACCAGCACCCGATGGGTATGGAAACATATCGAGGATATATTTCTTACTACCTCATCCCCTAGCCCCTTCTCCTAAAAGAGAAGGGGAACCAGTACCAACCTCCCTCTCCTTTAGGAGAGGGCTGGGGTGAGGTGGTGGATTCTCGGTCTTGAATGTTTTATTATCTTCCCAATATTTCTGCCATTTCTTTTCGATCGAGGTATGATTGTAGGCCATAAAATAATGGATAATGGATAATGGATAATGGATAATGGATATATCCAGAAATCAAAATCCAGAAATAAGTCATTCCCAATATACGAAAACTCGAGGAAAAGACAATAAAAAAACTCCCCTTTCGAGGAGTTTTGGAGAATATAAATTACGCTCCAGTAAGAGCATTGATAATAAATGAAACAATGGCATAGGCAAGCCACATAACAGTAATACCAATAAGGACATTAATAATAGTCTTACGTCCACTTTTAACTTTTTCTTCATCACCTCCAGCAGTCATAATCTGGAAACCAGCATAAAGTGAAAACGCTACAGCAACAATCGTTACAAGAGAAAGGAGCTTCATAACTACAGACATGATTGCGGTCTTACCATCTCAAGCAAGTGTTAAATCCGGTGCCGTTCCAAAAGGATTACCAGCAGCAAATAAATTTTCTACAACCATGAGAGATGCGAGAGTCGCGTAGAGAGACTTTGTAATAGACATATAAAATGAATAAAAAGAATTAAAATGACGAAAATATGATAGCATTCTCTCCTAATAAAGTCAATAGATTTTTCGAAAATCGTTGTTTATATGAGTATATATACGTGTTATTATCGCATCTGTAAGAGAAATTTGACACTATGAAAAAATCTCTCATTGACCATGAGAGATTTGAGATGACAGGAATTAAAGCTCTGACCAAAAGGAGAATTATAAGACGCGACCAACGTCTTCTCTTTTTTAGAATTTATACTCCAGTAGCACTTTCATCAAGTGCCGCTGAAGGAGGAGTAGCAGTGACAACTGGAGAGACAGGAACAGCTGGAAGAGGAGCGCCTGTAGGAACACGAACTTCGAGTACATAAGGAAGAAGAGCCATATAGCGAGCACGTTTGATAGCAGCTGCGAGCTTCTTCTGATTTGCAAGCGATACTCCAGAATAATATCTTGGAATGATACGATTGAATTTCGTGAGATATTGTCTCATCAGAGCAATATCTTTATAATCAATATTTTTGATACCAGCCGCATCGATTGGACACGGTTTTTTTACTTTTTTCATAAGAGATAAGTTAATTGTATTTGTCATTCCCGCGTAGGCGGGAATCTTTATTTTCTGAGATAAGATTCCGTGCTAAGGTACTCACGGAATGACAAGAACCCTAGGAATTAAAATTTGTCACTTTCGAGATCAGCAAAGTCATCGAATTCTTCAGGAACTGATACTACACCAGGTTCTACGAAATCTTCACGCTTCGAGAGAAATATCATCTGACCGACAACTATTTCTGTCTTATAAAGCTTCGTACCATCTTCTTTATCGATGATGCGTGTCTTGAGTCGTCCTTCAATATAGACAAGTTTTCCTTTGACAAGGAATTTTTCTGCCTGCTCAGCAAGGGGTCCCCATGCGACACAATTTGTATACTCAGCCTCGGAGAGAGATTCTCCAGTCGGAGACTTATAATAACGATTCGTCGCTACAGTAAATGTAGCAATTTTTTTATCTGCGTTTGCTCCGGTGACTTTGATAAATGGATCTTTCGTAATATTCCCGATGAGGATAACTTTGTTGATCGTTCTCATAAATAGAAAAAATTATAAACTACACTTCTATGCGAGTAAACATATAACGCCAAATATCCTTCTTGATATTAAACGAATTTGAAATAGCAACAAAATCACCCTCCTTATCAATAATAAAAAGAAGATAAAAACCGACGTGAGAACCGTGAATGCGATATGCA
>JAVHOR010000052.1:0-3172 GCA_036170175.1 Patescibacteria group bacterium
GTATTCATCATGAATGAATGACTGCACTTCATGGGATGGAAAATCAATATTCGGGCATTTCGAGAAAATCTATTTGATTTGCACGAGTCTGTGTGATATATACAATTTCTATTTTCCCTCCACCCGTCGCATTTCCATATTGGTCACGAATGCGCAGACGAAAATTGTAGCTATCCACACCATTTGCTATGACAGTACCGACAGATGGCTGCTTATCGAGAGACATTGGCTTGAGAATTGCACCATCGGGACAGAGATATGAATAAAGTGGATTATTACAAATGTTGTATTGATTGGTTGTGTTGATAGGAGAGAAGAGTACCGTGTTAGGAATTCATGCAACTACTTTGAAGTCGGTAATAATTGTAACACTTCCGTTGGGATCCGTAATATCTACACTATAGTCACTTGCATGTGAGAGATCTACAGAAGTAAGTGAAGGAGGTGACCATGAAGTATATCCATTCGGCTTAAATGAAACAAGCCAAACACCATCTCAATAGCGATTCGCTCCAGAAATAGTTAGAGTTGCTTGATGATTCGCGACTACTCCTGTCCCTTCGGTGAACTCTGCAGGCAAGAGTGGAAGCATGACCCCTGAGAGTGAATAGTCACCCATATAGGTCGCCATTGTTCCTGAGAGAAGTGCTGTATTTGGATCAAATTGTACTTTTCCATTTTCGAAAATGACATCCCCGATCATTTCTCCCCATGCCGTCCCAGAGAGTGTACATGCAGTCGTAAGTCATGTGAGGGATTGTGTTCCACAATCAAGATTGACTTGATATGATCCAGTATCGAAGAGGATCCATCCAGCACCAGAAAGATAGAAAGTACCAGAAAAAGTCTTGGTAGCTGTCACAAGATTCGGAGGAGATGCAGTCGCACCACTATTGAAGATATCATCTGCCACATCGAAAAATACCCGATCATTGGCTCATGTCATCGCTATGGATGGGCCAGGAGTGAATGTATATGCATATGTCTCGAGTGTGATCGAGAGAAATCCTAGGAGAAGTGAGATGAGAAAAAGAAATCGCCAAATCATACTTCTATGATAGCACGTCTCTTCTTTCTGGGCGAATATTTGAAGAGAATTGTTTCTATTTTCTATTGCGATAATAGAAATTTATTTCGGAATATAATTTCTACTTCCCTACCATTTTTGTACATCGATCCATAGTTCCTGTAGCAATAAGCATATCACAGAGTGTCGTATCCTTAGTATCACGAACATTCCGTATGATCACCATATCATGGCACTGATTGCGAAGGGGCAGAGACACGATAGTATCACAATCATCGAGTGTTCCTGTCGCGACAAGTGATTGGAATTTGATTGCATCAGATCGAGAATTGAGATTGGTCTTACAAGAAGTAGCTTTTGCACTGTCAGAAATCTGTGTACAGAGATCTCTATTGGATTCACTGACTGCTTTCTGAAAAAGGATAGTATCACGACATACGATATGGAGCTTCTCATCGGTGATGGTATCACAAGAAGAGAGATCTTTATTCGTCATAGCTTCTCGATAAGTAGATGTGTCATTTTTCGCTACTATGGAATGCTCACATTCAGTCTTGACTGAGCTCTCGAATGTAGCACAGAGATCACTCATGACGCTTCCTGATGCTGTAGCCTGAGCAAAGAGAACTTTCTCGATTGTCTCAAGACAACTCATACGAATATTCTCATCGGTGATTGAGCGACATGAAGCCTTGTCGTTTTTCTCACCTGCAAGAGAAAAATAAACATTATCCTGACAACGAATGATTATTCCAGAGGAAGAAAGAGTACTACATTTGAGAGGATCTTTCTCATCGAGTGCGAGAGAAGCCATGACCATGTCAAGACAATTTTGCTTTTGAAGTGTATCTTGTATGACTTTGCAAAGTTCACTATTCCGAAATTTTATAGCTTCATTAGAATTATCAGTATCTTTTTGTGCTTGATCTTCTTTATTTTTCTGGAGATCTTCATAAGAAAGAGTTTTTTGTTCTTTCTCGGAAGTCCATCTCTGACCGTCTCCAGAGACTGGTCGTGAGAGATACGAATAGAGAAAATAAAATCCTATAAAAACTCCAATAATTATGAGAATATTGATGATTTTTGTACGCATAAAAAAGATGTGAGAATATCTCCCACATCTTAAGAAAAACTCTGGGAAATGCAAAGGAATTGAACATGAAGAATGTTGACTTCTTTTTCCATCTTCCTATGAGTTTTATTCTGAGTTCCCGTCATATCGTTCCTTGGCACGGTATCTTGCTATGGATCTCAGATCCTAGATTCCTGTACCGCAAGGGTATCACTCCCTTTGGTCGAAGACCTTCGCAGGAATGACGGAATACAGAGAATATCATTACCCGTTCTCGACTATCTTCGAATATTTCTCTAGGATTTCCTTTTCTCGAATAGGATCGAATATAGGAAGTCAATTTTCGAGCTTATACTCTGCGACTTCTCCAGCAAGATTCATACGTTTCGATAGAAGGATGAGAATTTCTTGGTCTATGGAGGATATTTTGTTTCGGAGTTCTTTGAGGTCTTGAGTCATAGGAATAAGGAGATGTTTTCTTCTGGAAGATTTGTTTGAGAGAATGGAGGAAAATGAACATAATTTGTTTTTAGTAATATGTATAGGTGTAACAAGTACCATATGTTGTCTGCGTGCAACCACCAACGACATTCTCATTGATATAGCAGGTGTAGGATCCATTTGCACCACAAGGAGTAGGCGTTGAACAGCTATCTCTCATACTATCTCACATATCATTCATACAAAAAGTAGTAGGTCTACAAGAATTCATGAAACCATCATGCGAGGTATTACAAGTGCTTAATGTAATATTATTAATTGTGCTAATAGCGGTTCAAAACGGAGCAGGCCAAAGTGAAGATCAATAGTTTCAGCCGTATGCTCAGATCGTGTTGACTATACCACATGAAAACGGTGCCGAAGCCGTACCAGTACATGATCCATTGTTGCTTGAAAAGGTCTTGCAGGATGCAGTAATAACATACCCATATGTAGCACAGCCATTGGGGTGTGCTACTGGCAATATACAATCAACATTGGTAGTCACCGGATTACATTGGTACGGAGAAGATACTAGATTATCCCATATTCCATTGCAATCTTCATCCACATTTGGAGTAGAACCAGCACTT
>JAVHOR010000053.1:0-15084 GCA_036170175.1 Patescibacteria group bacterium
ATAGGCGAAGTATACAGAAAAAATGAAAAATGCAAGTTTTTAGGCTTTCTTTGAATGAATAAGCTGGAGCCACCAGTGGGACACGAGCCCACGACCTTCCCCTTACCATGGGGATGCTCTACCAACTGAGCTATGGCGGCAAATCTAGGAGATAAGCTCGGACATTATATGATCAAGGAGAAAAATTCAAGTTTTTGTTGGGTATACCTTTCCAATTACTTCCTCTAAAAGTCAGTCTGATATGAGTTTCTTGAGAGTCTTAGATTGATCTCAGAAATTCTGATTTCATGATTGATGAGGAAGTATCCAACCATTTGTACGAAGTCAAAACATCATTTTTTCAATTTCTATTTGTTCATCGGTGAGATTTTCCGCATTTTCTATTTTGCCTTCGTAATATCATGAGAAAGAGCTTGCGTTGGTAGAGCGTTTTCTATTTTTATAACTTGATGCTGAGAGTCAGAATCCTTGATAATCAGAGTGATTCCAATAGGATTGATTGTGAATGCTTTCATATCCTGGCTTTGCCCAGTTTGAGAGCTCATAATGATTCCATCCGAGAGTTTCGAAATACTCCATAATCTCGAGAAATTCTTCTTGTATTTTATCTTCAGAGAGAGAATTCTCTTTCCAGTGTTTTGGATAGTTTTCCTGTTCAAGCATATAAACGCTTGTATGAGTGATGAATGGAAAATTTCTATGAAGCTCTTTGATTCCCTCAAGAGTTTCTCACTTCTTGGTATAGGGAAGTCAGAGAATAAAGTCGATATTTACAGAGATATTTTTTCATCCGAGAGATTTTTCTACAGATTCTAGCGCTCAGTAAATGCTTTCCTTACTCGATCGGTGAATCTCTTTGAGACTTATATCGTTGAGTGTCTGAATTCCTATCGAGAGACGATTGATTCCGAGATCGAAAACTCATCGAATATATTCTGCTGTGATATCCTCAGGATTGGCTTCAAGTGTGATTTCTACCTCACCCCAACCCTCTCCTAAAGGAGAGGGAGTTATGAAGCATTCGAGTATTTCTCGAAGCTCATCATGAGAAAGAATAGATGGCGTTCATCCACCGAAATAAATAGTTTTTATTTCTTTTCAGGATTTATTCTCTGTACTTTCGTGACCGAAAGTTCCAAAGGTCTCGGGGGTGGCAACGGAGTTTTTACTCGCTCATTCTCGATTCTTTATTTTCACATCATTACTACCCCCGAACCCCCGTGATATATTCAGGAAATTATTATTTTGTGAGAAATAATTTTTTATCTCATTTTTTAGATGAGCAATATATCGACTTTTCTTCATTTCATCAAAAATAGGTGTCAGAGCAAATTTGCAATATGGACACTTCTGTCGACAAAATGGGATATGAATATAGAAATGATTGCTAATTATATAAAATATTTTATTTTTGCATCAATCTTTCTACCTCAGAAAATATTTCCTCTTCATTCTGACTTGCGTCTATAATGCGAACTATATGTCCATGCTTTTTCCAGACTTCGAGAAGAGGAAGAGTATCGCCGATAGACCAAGCAATACGTTTACGAATAGCTGCCTCAGTATCATCAGCTCGCACGACGAGTGTGTTTCCTGTTTTTGGATTAGTTTCTCATTTGAAGCTCGCTGGGAAAGTCTCCTGAGTCTCAGGATCGATGCGACGACCACAGAGGCGCTTCACTGCTGCTTCTTCACCGAGATCGAGAAAGAGAATATCAAAATCTCCCCAAACAGATTCCATTGCATCATTTTGTTCTTTTGATCGGATAGCGCCATCTATGAGAATCCTTTTTCCTATATTCTCGTCGATGAATTTCTTCGAAAGTTTTATGATATATTCAGTAGGCGCTTTGAGTCCTTGCTCGAGAAACGATCGTACATGTTCTCCATCTGGAGTTCCATTTTCAGCGAAATGTCTGAGTTCTGCACCCATCTCAAAAAGAACGAAATCATTTGGATGTTTTCCGAGAATCTTTCGAGCTTGAGTTCATTTTCCAGAACCCTGTATTCCGACGAGCATGATATGATTCATATTCTTATAGTTATAATACTGGAACATCAGATTCCCCTCTACGCGGGGAATGACTGACACAGATGCTCCCCAGCGTACCCGAGATAATAAGCCGGATTCTGTATCACTGTACACATCTATCTAGGACTTCAGTCGCCCGAAGTCTCGAGCAAGGTATACTCATCATGGCTTGTCCGAAAGCAATTATCATGCTGAGTACCATTCCTTTTGCATCAAAGAGGGTTTGCCACATTCCTTGCGGAATGCCCGAGTGTGTCGGGCTTTTCACCTTTCTCCCTTGCGGGATAGTATTGTCTCTGTGGTACTTTCCGTACTTCGCCCTTTGAATATATGACGTAGCCAGAGCCGTTAGCTCTTCTCATTTCGGATGATGTCCAGACTTTCCTCACTCCTTGCGGAGCGCGTGTACCTCTCTCGGGTATCATATGAGAGCGCAAAAAGTATAGGAAAAAGATTGAAAAAAGCAAACTTTGGATATTATGGTGAGACTATGTGAAAAAAGTATATTATCGGTATTGATGAAGCAGGTCGTGGACCTTGGGCAGGTCCTATTGTTGTGGGATGATGGATGGCGGATATTTCCCATGCTTCTTTTTTTCTCGATTCTCTCATAGGATTGGATGACTCAAAAAAAGTAACACCAGAAATACGAGAGAAACTTTATCACCAGATCGAAAAGATGCAAGATGAATTCAGATGCCAATATTCTTTTGCTTATCGAGACTCTGACCTGATAGATAGTGCAGGAATTCGTGAGGCGAACAGACAATGTATGCAAGATGTCATTCTTTCTTTGATACAATTTACTACTCACGAAGATAGTATAGAAATTTATATTGATGGATGTGATAACTATATATTTGATCTTGGAGAAGAAAATATTTCATATTATTTCCAGAAAATTGCTAAAGGAAAACTGTGAGAAAGAATTTTTGGAACAAAGAAAAGAATAAAAGTCTTCTACAAAATTAGTGGAGATGCTATTTATCCTCATATTTCAGTTGCTTCTATTGTTGCAAAGGTGGTTCGAGACCGTATGATGTGTGAATATAGCGAGGATTTTCCACAGTATGGATTTGAATCACATAAAGGCTATGGGACCAGGAAACATCGAGAGATGATGATTAATTATGGCATAACTCCGATTCATCGCAAGAGCTATGCTCCTGTGAAGGGGTTGATTTCGTAGGATTCATCGGTACACTTTACATTGAATGGTGTATATTTTATTCTTAAATATTGTCTATGAGATTCTTTATTCTTTCTCTTTCCCTTCTTCTTCCAATAAGTATCTTTGCTCAGAATGGTATGCTCGACTCTCAGACGACCCTTGCTCAGATGAGTCTTCTAGTCGCTCAGTATGAGTCTCGTATCAAGCAACTTGAGTCAGAAAATTCTATCCTTCGTAATGAGATGACAAAAGCAAATATCAAGATTCCTCTTGCGGATTATTCTGGAGCTATAGCACAACCACTTCCGACAATGGCTTCTGGGCAATCCTCTACTATTCCAGCTACTCTTTCTGGCACTTCTTCTTCATGAGAAGCTTCTATTTCAGCCAATAGTCTTGCTCAGATTACCGCCCGATATGGAGCTCAGTCTGCTGGATTTATTTCTCGTATCAATAAAGAATGGTCAGCCATAAAATCGGCATATTCTTTTTCTGACAATGCTCATCTTGCAGGATATGAATTTGTTCAGACGGGAGCCCAAGATTTCGTGTTTACTGATATTACTGTCGGTACTGGTGCAAGGACAGGGGTGTATGATATCAAAATTCTCTATCAATTTGATAAAACAGACTATAAGAGAAAACTTATCGGAATATTTAATTATTCGAGTACAACAGGGCGATATATTACCCGTACATGATCGAATCCATTTTCTGGAATAGCCCGTACATTCATCATAGATCCTTACTATATTGGAAACGCTGCAGTTCCATTTACGGCGATAAGTTCATCATGATCTTCATCAAATACTTCTTTGCCTTCGACTCTCGTTCCTGTGAATTCTGGTTCGATCGTAGCATCGAATTCCGTGACTCTTGCAGATATCAATAAAGCCTATAGCGACAAAAGATACCTTACGACAATAAGCCTTTCGAATACCTATCTTGCATCGAATGCTCCTACTTCAGAAGTTATTAGTATTCGTTATCGCACGTATTTTATAATAGGAAAATACACAGAATCTCTCGCTGAGCTCGCAAAAATGGAAAGTCTTGGTGCACTCGATAGGCAGACAGCATGCAATGCTCAGGTGATCGCAACCTATAGTAAGAATCAGACGCTTGTCGATAAGTATACTGCTATTTGTAAGAAGTAGAGAAATTATTAAAAGAAGGAATTACTTGTGAATTCCTTCTTTTTTCTGTTTTATAGCGAGCCTGGTACGGATGATTTTATCCTGGAGAGTATTTCCAGACTTCAGAGAGAAGCTACTTCCACATCCACATCTGACATTTATAGAATCACTTTTGAGTATCCATTTCTTTCCATTCCAAGTTATATTTGAGGATTCGAAAAGAGCCTCTTCATCTTTTCGTATCCAAATAGATAGTGGTGGAATAATGATTTCAGTATCCATTCATTTCACCTTTCATTCTATGATTGTGATGCTTTTTCCAGCACATCATTCTTCGATCATGAAACATGAAAGCGTGGTCGTATTCTGCGATTTCCACCGTGCAAGTGTCTGAGGATCAAATTTCATCATGAGCAAATGTATTAATCCTTCAGAATCTTTTTATAAGTCCAAATGCCATCAGATCATTTTATAACTGTCCAATTTCCTCAGGAGATCTTTTGTTCTTCGAGTATTGGAATAAATGGAATAATTTTTTTCTCTATGAGCTCTTCTCACTTCGAGATTTCAGGGAAGGGAAGACTCTTATCTCGAATATAGGAGAGATAGAGTTGCTTTATTCCTCTCATTGTTGAGTCGTGGCAATTTGTAGCACTTGCAGCGAGGGGATTATGTATATCTTTTGGGGGAAGTATTTCTTTTTCTTTTCTTCCAATCCATTCTATTGTCTCAAGAGATAGAGTCGTATTATTCCCGATTTTCTTGAGAATTCCGAGAGAATTTGATCGACAAGAATAAGGGTCTTCATCATATCCATCAATAGCAATAAGAAGAAATTTCTTTGCAACTTCAATATAATCTCCAGCCTTTGCTCTCATGAGAAGTCAGAGGAATCGTGATGCCTTTGGAGCATCGGTATTCATGCTTGCTATCTTATAGTATTCTTCTGCCTCTCTCGTATCTCAGAGATTGCTTGCTACATAGGCTACATAGTAAGGGAGCATGCCATCATTGCATGGATTTTGAATATCTTCTTCATTCCAGAGAGTGGTATTCATTTCTTTTGTACGAATAACACCGATCTTTTTCATATCACAAGTTTTTTCTATTCCCTTGATTCCAAGCTTGAGAGACTCTTCCGTTGTATCCTTACTTTTCTCATAATCTGGCTTATCGACATCTAAAGAAGGGGAAAGGAGAACTCATAGGATATATGCTTTCGTAAAATATGGATGCATTTCCGTGATCTTTGCGAGAAGTGGTGGTGTATAATCACTGAATTTTCCATTTCCAATATTATCGCCAATATACTGGATCATATTTATCCAAAGGATATCAGCGTATGTCGTATGGTGGCCAGCATCAAGAAGAGATATTACTTTTGTATCAGGAAGAAATTCTGGATGAAGACGACGGTAATCCCAAAGCTTGGCATATTCAGCATAGAGCGTACCAGATCAGAAAAAAGAAAACATAAAAAATCCTCCAATTATACAGAGGATAAGGGAGATGACAGAAATAATATGGCGCATATGAGAAACTTAATAATTTCTTTTATATACCGACACCATCTTCTGAGAGCGTAGAAACTGGAGATTCTTTGCTTTTTGGTGGTTCTTTTCGTTGGATTGTTATTACTGGTTTCAGAGGAGTTCAGCTAAAAGAAAGCACAAGTGCTCGTTCTCATCATTCTCCCTCGCTTTTTGTCGAAAGGCCTTCTATAGCTTTTTCTGATATGTACCCATGAGCTTTCTTTCTCTCAAATGATGTGAGATTTGGTATGCGCGTATTCTTCCCTGATTCTGTCACAAATGCAATTTTTGAGTCGAGAAATCGAAAGAGTCGTTCATCCTTCGCTTTCATATAATCATTCACTTCGAGATGAACATGGACAAATTCTCAAAGTTTTTTCTCTGCCATTCTTCCAAGAAGGTGCTGAAAGGCATCAAGATTTTTTCAGTGCATCCCTATGATAAGATGAGAATCAGGAGTCTGAATTGTGATATAGAGATCTTCTCATTCATGTTTGATATCAAGATTTTCTATGACTATACCAGTCCCTGTGAAAAATGATGTAATAAGTTGATTCATATTTGGAAATTATTGGCATTAGTATAGCGAAAAAAATAAAAAAGAAAATTTTTTCTAATGAGAATGAGAAAAAATTTATTTTTCTTCTATATTTTTATGGTATTTCATAGATATTTAATATTTTAAAAAATATTAAAATACAAAGTCTAATACTCTTTATCCCTTTATGAATAAAGAGTATATGAATTATAGAGAGTATATTTGCTTTTTTATGAGAATTCTATATACTCCCTTCAGTACCATAACTATTTTTCTATGAAAATAAGAGATATTCTCCAAAAGAAACGTGTTTCAGACAGACTTCGTCGTATCGAATGACAGATACGATGAATTATTCAGATGATAGAAGATGAAGCCGCTGTACGAGACATTATACAACAAATATCTGCTGTACGAAGTGCCATAGGACAGGCTGCAAATGAAGAGCTTGTTTGTGCTTTCGAGCGTATCACCGAGAAGAAGACAAGTCTTAATGAAAAAGAATATGATGAGGTTCGTAGTATGCTCAAGTTGCTCAGATAATATATGATCCAAAAATACTGGTTACAATTCTGGAAGGATATTGGATTTTCACTTCCATCTTCACATTTTCTTGCAAGGAAAATGGTTTCGCTTTTCGAGTTCTCAGGGCAATGAGGTTCTTTTATCGAGCTTGGTGCTGGTAAAGGGCACTTGACTCGAGAGATTCTCAAGAAAATTCCAGAATGAGCAAAGCTTCATGTTTTTGAAATTAATAAAGAGGATATCGAATATCTCAAAAAAGAATTTTCTTCATACAAAAATGCTCTCTTTTATAGTCAGAGTGCTGCCGATATCAGTATATTATTTCCAGAAGAGAGTATTGACGGTATATTTTCGACACTTCCTCTTTGAAGTATTTCTCTTGATTGAGTTAATCACATTCTCTCTTCTGCCCATAGGGTTTTGAAGTCTTGATGACAGTTTATTCAATATCAATACTGGATGGTGAATAAGAAAGATGTAAAGCGTTATTTTTCTTTCGAGTGAATTTTCCTCGAACTTCGGAACTTTGGTCCAGCATTTATATATAAAACAAGAAAGAAATAAAAATTATAGAGGAATTCTAAAAAAATATTTGCATTTTCCATTTTTTATAATATTATTCCTAGTGTTAAAGCAAACCTCATAACAAAAAGTATATATAAGGTTGTCTCTTTGGTCAGAGCGAATCCTCGTTGAATCCTCCATTATCCCTATCTTCTTAGGTTATTTTATATTTATACAAAGATAACAAAAAATGAAGAGTTTTTGGTGTTTTTGTGATACTTTCACTGAAGAAGCAAGATTCTTTTTTGGAAAATCTTTTGACTTTCTCTTGACACTCACTACCTTCTAGACAAGTAAATATTCATAATATGTCTAAAAATCTTGTCATTGTAGAGTCGCCAGCAAAAGGGAAAACTATCGAGAAATTTCTTGGAAAAGACTATAAGGTTGAAGCTTCATTCTGACATATACGAGATCTTCCTGAGAGGAATATAGGGATTGATATTGCTGGAGGATTTATTCCTGCATATGAGATCTCTCCAGAAAAGAAGAAAAAAGTAGCTGAACTCAAGAAGCTTGCAAAAGAAGCTGAGAAAATATGGATAGCTACCGATGAGGATCGCGAATGAGAGGCTATTGGCTGGCATCTCTGTGCCGCTCTTGGTCTTGATCCTACGAAAGTGGATCGCATTGTATTTCATGAGATCACGAAGACAGCTATAGAACATGCGATAGAGAATCCGAGAAAAATCTACCTTGATCTCGTGAATGCTCAGCAATCTCGTCGAATCCTCGATCGTATTGTTGGATATGAGGTTTCTCCTGTCCTTTGGCGCAAGGTTCGTTCTGGACTCTCTGCCGGACGTGTCCAATCGGTTGCCGTCAAAATACTTGTCGAGCGAGAACGAGAGATTCGAGCATTTATTCCTGAAGAATCATGGAAGCTTACTGCAAGACTTGAATGAAATACTCCTATGCTGGTCGAGCTTGTAAAGCTTGGAGGGAAAAATCCAAGAATGAAAACAAGAAGTGATATTGATACACTTCTTTCTCAGCATGGGATTGATATTTCGAAGATTCAGCCTAGAAAAGATAAGAAGTGAAATACTCTTCTTTCTCTTTCGCATTCTGAGAAATTTACACTTTCTGAAAGTGAAATGAAGGCATCGACTCGAACTCCTTGAGCACCATTTACAACTTCTACTCTTCAGCAGGAAGCTTCCCGTAAGCTCGGATATGGAGTAAAGATGACTATGGATATTGCTCAGAGGCTCTATCAGAATGGATATATTACCTATATGCGAACAGATAGCGTTAATCTTTCTGATCTTGCTATCAGTGCTGCTCGTACATTTATCGAGAAAGAATTCGGAAAGGAATATAGTATGCCAAATGGACGAAAATATAAAACAAAACAAGCATCGGCACAAGAAGCGCATGAAGCTATTCGTCCTGCATATATCGAGAAAACTCCCGATATGATGGATCTTGATGGTATGGAGGCAAAGCTTTATCGTCTTATTTGGGAGCGTACAGTTGCATCACAAATGAAAGAAGCTGAAGTAGAAACAACGACATACCATTTTACACCAAGTGGACATAATGAAGACTGGATTGTAAAGGGTGAAGTTATCAAGTTTCCTGGATTTATGAAGCTTTACATTGAGTGAACTGATGAAGAAAATGAGGAAGAATCAGAATCAAAGAAACTTCCTCTACTTCAGAAATGATCAGCTCTTTCTTCAACAGACTTTCTTTGAAATCAAAAATTCTCTCTTCCTCCACCACGATATAGCGAAGCAGCACTTGTCAAAAAGCTCGAGTCAGAAGGTATTGGTCGACCATCGACCTATGCTCCGACAATTCAAACGATCCAAGATCGTGGATATGTTGTCATTGAGACAAAAAAACTTATTCCTACAGATATTGCTTTTGTCGTCACGGACTATCTTGAGCAAGAATTTGAATGATTTATGAAATATAGTTTTACGGCAGAAGTCGAATGACAATTTGATCAGATTGCAGAAGGAAAGCTCGACTGGACGAAGATGCTCGGAGATTTCTATACACCTTTTCATGCATCTATCGAGAATGCTCTTGGTACTGAAGGTCGATTTGCTGGGGAGCGTATTCTCGGAAAAGATGAAGGTACAGGTCGTACTGTCCTTGCTCGTATGAGTCGATTTGGTCCTGTCGTCCAGATCGGATCGTCTGATGAAGTTCCAGAATGAGAAAAGCCACGCTATGCAAATCTCACTCCTGGAATGTCGATCGATGATATCACTCTCGATGAGGCACTCAAGCTCTTCTCGTTTCCAAAAGAAGTTGGGCTCTATGAAGAAAAAACTGTCACAATCGCGCAAGGAAGATATGGTCCATATGTAAAGTGGTGAGAAGCATTTGTCTCAATTCCTCGAAGTGAAAATCTCCAGAGCGTAGATCTTGATCGTGCTATAGAAATCATCGAAGCCAAGAAAATCGAAGATGCTCCAGTCGGATTCTACGATGGAGAACCATATACAAAATGAAAATGAAGATTTGGCCCATTTCTCAAGTGGAAAAGTTTCTATGTGAATGTCCCGAAAACTATAGATTTCGAAAATATAACTTCTGAAGAATCTGATCGACTTATCGCAACAAAGGTCGATAAAGAAGCAAATAGATATATTCATAACTGGCCAGAAGAAAAAATCTCTGTCGAGAATGGTCGCTATGGTCCATATATCAAGTTCGGAAAAGAGAATGTATATCTCAAGCGAGGGACAAAGAAAATCACAGAACTCGAAGAAATTCAATCGCTCACCCTCAATGATGTGAAAGAAATGATTAGCGAGCAGATTCCTGACGCATTCAAAGAAAAGAAAAAATCTATGAAAAAAGGAGTAGCTAAGAAATCTACTCCAAAAAAATCAGCAGCAAAAAAGAAAACAAAATAACAAAAAACTCTCCAAAATTTTGGAGAGTTTTTTGTTATTTCCTCAAAGGTATCTATACTATGAAAATATATCTCATTTCTATGACATTTCTCGAAAAAACAAAACGATTCTTTGAACCACTACAAGCAAATTATTCTGCTGTTATCATATCGATTTTTAGATATACTTTCTGGGCAATATATTCCTTATTTTCTGTATATATAATACGAGAAAGTGTAAAACTATTCGGAGTAAATGATATGTTGTGATTAACAGATATTATATATGAATATGTTGGATTCTCCATCATTTTCTTTACATTGACCTGGTTTCTAAGAAATATTTCCTGGCCAATACTCGATTATGACGTTTTAAAGTGGCTCTATAGAAATCATATTGAGAAACTCATGCAAGTTGACAATAACTATATAGAAAGTCTTGGAACAGGCAGGCTCATAAGCAATATATTTGTAGGGATAAAAACGTGGACAGCTTGATTGATGCATCTTATCGAGGAATGAACAAAAATAATAGTAGTAGTGTGATTTATACTATTTCTTTTCTTTTCAAAAAATTTCACCATATGACTCTTATTTATCCTTGTGCTTATAATTTTGCAGGCTTTTATTATCTATTTTGATAATACTGCTCATAAATATCGGAAAATGAGAACGGACAAACGGAGTGAGGGGTCACGACAACTTGTCAGGATAATCATGTCGAGAAATGAGATCCTTCAATCAAGTAGAGTGGAGGATGAAGTCGATTGACTCCTTCAGATTCTTGAAGAAGAGCGACAGCCAAATTTTGGCATCAATCGGGCTTTATTTTGAGTTTTTAATCTTGTTCGTATTGCTATCACGTGTGTGAAAATTGCACTCCTCGTATTTATTATTCATGAGTGAGTAAATTGATCCTTATCAGTAGCTGATGTTGCTGGACTCTTAGCATTATTTACTGTATTTGAGGGATTCATAACTAATTCTGTTGAATTCTATAAAAACTTCACCAAGGATTTTTCTGATATTGAAAAACTCTGGGATACTTTTGATAATGCGCCACTCATGAGAGGGTATGAAACTGGGAAAACTTTTTCTTCTCAAAAGAAAGATATCAGTATCCAAAATATATCTTATGGCTACAATGAAACAAAGGTTTTCTGTGAATTCTCTATCAAAATAGAACAATGAAAAAAGACTGCCATCGTTGGTGCAAGTTGATGAGGGAAGACAACGCTCATGAAGCTCTTGGCCGGATATCTTCATCCAGATTCATGATATATTTCTATCATGGGAAATAGACTCGATGAGACAGCACTCAAAACCTATTATCCACATATTGGATATCTCACGCAAGATCCTGGTGTGTTCGATGCTACTATTAGGGAAAATCTTGTTTCTGCAATCTCCCATTTGTCATCCCGAGGTACGAGGGATCTGTTCAGTGAAAATAGAGCAGATTTCTCGCAAGCTCGAAATGACAAAAATGAAACTGAAGGAACTGAACAGAAACTTATTTATGCTCTCAGTCTTGCTCATTGTGATTTTGTTTTTGATCTGGAGAAATGACTCGATACAGAAATCGGAGAACGAGGAGTCAGACTCTCATGAGGACAAAAGCAACGACTCGCGATCGCAAAAATATTTCTCAAGAATCCAGAAATTATTCTCCTAGATGAGCCAACAAGTGCACTTGATTCTTTCTCAGAAGAAGCTATTACAGAAGCTCTCGACATCCTCTTCAAAGATAAGACCGTTATTATCGTTGCTCATCGTCTTCAGACGGTACGAAAGGCCGATGATATTATCGTACTTGAATGATGAGGGGTTGTCGAACGAGGAAATCATAAGGAACTGGTAAAAAAATGAGGAATTTATAATAGAATGTTGGAACTTCAGAGTGGGTTTTAAGATCGTAAATATGAAAAAGATATTCTTCACATTTCTCATGTTTCTCTTTTCCATTTCACTTTTTGAGGTGGCGAATATATCAGCGGAAGAGTTACCTATTTTTTCACAAATGATAAGACATGTTTCTTTATTTGGAAATGATTTATATCAACAAAAAATTGATTCTGTTATAAAAAATACCATTCAAATAGTGAAGAGTTTTGATCTCCATATTTTGGAAAAACCAACATTTGATATATCAAATAAATACAAACTCACACTTCAGAAATATAAACTTTCCTGTGAGATCGCAGCACTTCGTATGGTAATATTTTCACTTACCTGAGAATCAATTTCTGAAGAAGAAATTCTCTCTTCATTCCCCATCTTTGAATGAAAACTTTGAGAGGATAGAGTATGGTGAGACCCAGAAAAAGAGTTTGTCTGATCATATACAGGAAGCCAAAGAGCCAATACTGGATATGGAGTCTATGAAGCACCACTTGCAGAATATCTTGATGGACTTGCCATCAAAGGTATCATATCAAATATTTATACTGATGAATTTATCATGCCATATGACCGACTAAGAAAATGACTGGATGCAATTCATTCAGGATCTCGTGTGATTCTCTGGTGAGACTGGTGTACCTCACTGGATAATGAAGATGGTGTAGTAGAAAAAATTGATACTTATATTTTTCGATTTTTTCCTATCACCGCGAAGAATAGTTGCGATAGAGAAGTAGAATATCGTGGAATATCATGGTATATAAAAAAATGAGCGTTAATAAAGTGACTTTCTTGAGAGCACGTATTTCTTCTCCTCTGATATATAGGATCGATAGAAAAACCGACACATATAATTGTCTGGGATACTGATACTGGTAAGCATGTATATAGATATTCCGAGTGGATGCGAAAATGGAAACTTCTCGAATATCGTATGCTTATTATTCATCCAAAAAGTATAGGTGGAATATAAAAATATTTTTCTTCAAGATAAAATCATTATACTCCTTGATGTATTTTTGACATTGAGAATTTTTCGTATAGTATGGGGTGTATCCTAATTTATCATCATATGACTCATCATAAGAAATCCGGTCCTAAGGTAGAAGTCGATCCAGTAAAACTCGCAAAGAAAGCCCTCAAGGTTGAGGAGAAGGCGAGAAAAAAAGCTCAGAAAGAAGCTGAGAAGCTTGCGAAGAAAGTAAAGAAAGATGCAGAGAAGGCTGCAAAGAAAGCAAAAAAGGCTGTAAAGTTTGCAGGGAAGAAAGCAAAAAAAGCATCTTCAAAAAAACCAGTTGCAAAAAAGGCCCCTGCAAGAAAACCTGCAGCGAAGAAACCAGTTGCAAAAGTAGTAACTAAAAAACCTGCAGTGAAAAAAGCTCCTGCAAGGAAGCCAGCTTCTAAGGTGGCTCCAGTTATGAAAAAACCAGTTGCAAAAAAGACTCCTGCAAGAAAACCTGCAGCGAAGAAATCAGTTGTAAAAGTGGTTGCAAAACCTGCTGTTGCCTCAGTTCCTGCTGTAAAGGTTCCAGCTCCAGTCGCTAAGGTTGCTCCAAAAGCAAAAGCTCCAGCAAGAAAATTTGTAGCTGCCCCATCAAAGAAATAATCTTTCTAGAAAAATATTTAAAATCTCTCATTTTTGAGAGATTTTTTTGACAAAAAGAAAATAGTTCATACCATACCCTCATGTTCAACAAAATTGTAAAAGCATCTTGGCATCATACCTTTACCTCACGGTGTGGTATTTTTGCTTAGATATTTTTCCAAATATTTTAGAGGATCCCCCGTGAGTATAAAAACTCTCGGGGGATTTTTTAATCTTCAAAATATGTATCTCTTCTTCAAGTCCAAGCAAACATGGCAAAACATCTGGCATCATTATCTCTCGCATCGGCGGTAAGTATTTTTTATGCAACTTTTGCAAAAATTTTATCCGCCACAAGTAGGCGGATTTTTTATTTACTTTTAATTTTTATACTTATGAAAACCACTCAACCAACTACCATAGCCATCCCTGGGGAAAGGAGAAATGGAAAAATTGTAAAAGATTTTTTTCTTCAAAACTGATTCATACAAGAAAATGATATGAATCTTGAAGTTATCAATTCAGCAAAATTATGAGCTCGACTAATACAAATAAGAGCATCAGATGCTCTTTCAGGAATTCAGAGATATTATTGAAAAGAAAGAACTATTGATCTTGTGATTACAGGAATGGATCAAATGAGAGAAGAAATGAGCTGAATAGAGAACTTTGACTCAGGCTCGCTCATATGATTTTCCTACATGGGAACTAATGCAGATTCCAACCCGCTTGAAGAAACTGCTGAAGAATACTCCATCTCTTTTGTTTTTGATAGCGAGAGATCAACCAATATTCAGTTGCTTGTAAGAGAAGAAGACAGAGAAAGATTTACAAATCTTCAGTCTCTAAAAAATCTTTCTTGATCCATTATAAGTCCTTATCCAGTTCTTGCTAGGAAAATAATAGATAATTATTTAACTACAATTAAAAGGATTTCTTGAAAAACGGAAGCTCTTGTTCGTGCTGGATTTGGCGCTGTATGAATCGATGTAGTTGATACCTGAGAAACAGCAAGGAAAAATGGTCTTGTTCCAACCGAAATCTTATTTGAATCATATCCTGCCGGAATCGTTTCAGCATCCCAATTTGAGCAAGACAAGAGATTGCAAGATATTGTACGGATATTTACTGATACCTCGAACAACGCTTATTATTCATCTTCAAAATATCGTAATCGATATCCACGAGGATAACTATTTTCTATTTTATGTTTTCTCTTCTTTTTCTTACATCTTGGTGGAATAT
>JAVHOR010000054.1:0-3131 GCA_036170175.1 Patescibacteria group bacterium
GTTCGTGAAAAAAGCAGTTTCTTGATGTATTTTTTTAGGAAAAACTGGAGTTGATATTTTCAAGATGTTGGCTCAGTAAGAAGAGTGAACATTATGAGCAGCAAATAATTTTGTGGAGGCTCTGGAGACTATAAATGCAGGTTTTTTGTTTCGCATCCATATGCTAACGACCAGCATATTATGCTAATATAGCTGTAAGTATAGTATCTGCAAATTGTTCTGAAGAGAATCGCTTCCCCATCGAACTTTGGAGGAAGATTTTTATGTTTTCTTGATACCTGGAGATCTCTTCATTTGACAATGTTTGAAGGTAGCTATATAGATCTTGATATGTGGGAAATTGATTCTTGTCTATATATGTATTTCTCGGAATAAACTCATCAATATTAGGTGGACCAAGATACACAGGAATGCATCCAGCGAAAAAACAATCAAAGATCTTTTCGGTAATATATCCAGGAATACTCTTTGCATTCTCATAACAAATAGCGAATTTGTACCGAGAGAGAGTTTCATATTTGCTATCCACTTTCCCCTTCCAAGACGGGAAAGGATGAAAGAAAAATCTCTGAGAGAAGGCGCGCACGTACTGAAATCCAGGAACAATACTTGCAAATCTCATGAAACCACTCGAGAAGGCAACAGATCCCCAACCAGCACCATAGAGGTCAAAATCTTGTGAGGCATTTGCCTCAAAAAATCGTATTGCTCGAATTCGCTCTGAGTACAGTTCAAATGGATGATTATGGAGCTTATGCGAAGATATAAGTGTACAGAATTTCCTTCATTCCACTGGGACAAAGACTAAGGTATCAGGAAGATTTTGAGGCACACAAATTTTTATGTATTTTTTGTTATCAACGATGCTATCCTTCCATGTAAAAACCTTCTCAAAGTATCGATGATTCCTCTTGCGGAAATTCGAAGGACGAATAATCTCTGATTCCATGAGCAAGAGATACATTTTCTTTCTGAGTTTTCGAGCCTCTCGGAAATATGGATTCAATATCCATGGTAATGTTGGCCACTCCATAAACAGTACAGCATCGAATGATTCCATCGGATAATCAGCTACGCTGCAGAGTTCATGTCATGCTTTCTGAAATACATCTCGAAGAATCTGAAATGGTTTCATGAGGTCATCTCCAATAGCAATTTTTGGATTCTCAAACATATTACTTGTCTGATTCTTTCCAAGATGATAATTATATATTCCTACGCGCATTATTTTTTATAGTTACGAGATACGAGGAGGCGAAAAATTGGTTTGAATCGGATGAAAAACCGAGAGATGAACAAAACAGATAATCGAATCTTCTGTCTACTTGATAACATGAATCACCTTTTTTTAAGCTCTATATTGGCGATTCTGAAATTCTTATATGGTTTCTCTGAAAATAAAATGAGATTATCCATAAGTGTTGCCCGATATCCTGAAAGTAATCGATTCTTCCAAGTGCTCAATTCTTCTGAGGAACAATTGCCTACAGCTAAAGCAAAGTCATAATTTCGATGAATGTAGCTCTCGTTCTCAAGATATGTTTCAACTGAAGCAACTTTGTAACTATTTTTTGCATGAACACGATAAAGAGATGCTATAGTATCTATAAATCAAACATTTCCAAACATCATCAAACGGAAAAAACAATCACTATCTGCATAGAATATTTTTCCATTATAGCAATCATTTTGGATTGCTAAGTCTCGTCGGAAAAGAGCATTACACCAAGAGATGCTATATGATCCCGTTCAATAATTAAGAAAGAATTCTTTTCCTGAAATGACTTCTGGGAAAGTAGCGAGTATATCAAATGTAAGATTAAGGTCTGAGTAAAAAATCCGTGTATTCCCCATAACGATAGCCATATTTTCATGATTTTCTATCTGACGTACTGCCTTTTCTATATACTCATTGTCTATAAGTTCATCATCATCACTTAAGAAGAGAGCAAACTCACCTGTTCCATACTCATAGATACATTTTTGAAAGTTTCGTGATGGACCGATATTTTCAGGTTGTCTATGGTACTGAATCTTTGTATTACCTCAAAATACTTCACTTATCATCTGGTTAGTCCCATCCGTACTTGCGTTATCTGAAACCATGATGAATACATCAGAGTATGTCTGACGAACAACACTATCGATAGCTTTTCTTAGGAGTTCTTTACGATTGTATGTTGGAATATATACATCTATTTTCATATAAAAAAATCAAAAAGATAACTCTAAGTTTTTCAATTTAAGGTCCTACATCAACGGGGAAACACGAAGATTTATTATAACAAATCAATGCAACAAGCTAACCATTAGCATCTTTATAAAACGTATTAAGTCCGTTATATGCTGTCTTTTTATATCAAAATGACGATAAGAAGGTTGTGATGTCAGTATTGTACGCTATATCATTCTCAACACAAATCAACTTTGGACGAAATTTCTTCCAATCATTCGTCTTTAAAACTTCTAAACTCAGTCATTCAACGTCTACAGAAAGTATATCTACGTTTGTATCAATAGAAAAACGGTCAAAGATTTCAGGAAGTTCAAACACTTCTACTTCAATCATTTCTTTTAGTATTCATCTTTGTTTCAATCCCTCTATGGTATCTGGACTGAAAGAGCTCAAAGAAGATTCGGTAGATATTCCGAAAGGAAGAATTCCCTTTTTTCATATACCTATATTGAGATTTTTATCTTTTGTTCGTTTTACATTAAATGCTTCTATGAGTCATGGATTTGCCTCAATATTTACACCAGTTCAATCGTATTCTTCATATATCTTCTTGGTATTACTCAAAAAATCTGGATCATGTGACCCTATATCAATGTAGGAAATACCTTTTTTATATTTAAAGAATCGTAATATAAAGAGATCTTCACAATACTGACTATAAGAATTTCATTTCTTTCACTTTAAAAGTGTAATAAATCGCTCAGATGTACAAAATATTTTCTTTCGTAGTTCATTTGATCCATCTACTAGAAATCTTCTGAATCAATTTTCTCGAATAAAATTTATAGCTCCCATAAAAATAAAATATTAAGTATTAAAAATAAAATCCTTGATCGTATGAATGATATATCCATATTGTTCTTCTCCCAATCCTGGATAAACTCCTAACCAGAAT
>JAVHOR010000055.1:0-14861 GCA_036170175.1 Patescibacteria group bacterium
ACCCGCGACCTTGGCCTTAAAAGGGCCCTGCTCTACCAACTGAGCTACATTCCCAAAATACGACGTCGCGCGTATAATATAAAAAAAATAGGCTTTGTCGAATTTATTTTTGTTTTTTGTCTACTTTCCTTTTGCAATAGAGGAAAAAAAGGATATATTTCGTATCAAAATTCACACACAATTCTCTATTTTCCCAATGCGAAAAAAGAATATTCAATATACATTCTTTCATCAGTACACTTCAGCGATACTTATTTTCCTTCTTTTCATTTCACAGACGATTCATGTCTCATTTTTTGATCGGGCAGAAGCAGGAACGACTGTCTATAGAGATGTGGTGTCGATCATTGTCGATCCTTATACGTATAAGGTCTTGCAAGGGAAAATCAATCAGTACGCAAAAGATATTCAATCATATCAAAAGGATACTCGAACTGTAGTGATTATCACCCCTTCTTACACTCCACCACAGGCGATCGCTGCAAAAAATGAGAAACTCTACTATGAGTGAGATGGTGATTCCTGAGTATCTCGTCTTGTCGGAACAGTAATTATCGGGAATATACCTATTCCGGTCGTCCATAAGGATGATCTCACATTTCCGAGTCTCTATCCATATGTCGACTTCGATGATAAGAGTTTTGTCTACAATTCTCGTTCTGATATCTATGAATATTCTCCAAATGCTCCGACAAATACAGAAGTAGATATCTGGCATGGAGTGATGAACCCAGCTCTTGGAAGAGAGTGGCAGGGGAATAGTGATATTGTGAAAATATGACTTCTTCTCGATAAGACACATGAGTTCTATACAAAACAAGGAAAATTTGCTCCATCGACACTTCCGCCGAGAGTATTCTATTATGATGGGTATGCCGAGAGTAAATCTGTCGATGCAAAAAGCTTCTACAAATATGCTCTTTTTCTCCAGAATGTAGAAAATCTTGCGTATAGTAGATTCACGAAATACCTTCTCCGAGATATCTCTGCGGCACTTCGTCAATACAATAAAAATTCTCAATCACCGGAGGAAGGTAAAATTGTCAAAGAACTTCTAGGATTTGATGTGACAATTGGAGATGATGCTCTCGATGATGCGACGATCGCTACACTTCCTGATATTCAGACAGCTCGACCAATAGGGAAATTCCTTCTCAAATTCCATGAGATTCTCAATGAAAAAACTCTTGGAGATATCCAAAAGTATGTCCATGATGCATGAAGATACAATAGTGGTACAACTGTCAGAGTTGATCAGGGAGCTATTCAGATGAGTCTCATGGATGAGGTATCTCTTCGTACTATCAAGGAAGCGAATGATGGGATGGAGAAAGCAATCGATCAGATAATCGAAAAAAATAATTATGCCTGAAAAGTTATACTTTTTGATCGTCTTGAGAGAACAGAGACGGGATATATAAATCCAGAAAATACATTTACCCCATATACGCAACCTTCCCAGTATTTTAAGAAAGTATATTCTGGGTATTTCTTCGGAGAAAAAACAGAGAATATTACAAGAGCAGATCAATGTACAATTGCTCGATGATCTTCTAGTCAAAGTCAAATCGGGAATTTTGGTCGATCCGTCCTTGTCGAAGCGAATATGGGATATGATGTAAAAGCTGTAGAGTGACAAGTCAATACACTCTCTGGTGATACGGAAGAGCTTATGTATAAATACCGCAATCCTGCATATGCATGTTTCTCAAGTGCATGAGCAAAGATACAATCATACTGGTGAGGGAATAGCATCCTTCGTATTGCGGCAGATCCGAGTGCAATAAATTCTCTTTTTACCGATCCACCAAGTGGTACAAGTCTTTCAGGATTTAGTCTTCCGATTTTCTCTCTCGGTGGTATGAAGGAGACGACTCGATTATCGTCACCATCTCTCCGAGATTGTCTTGCAGGGAATAATTATGAGTATGCACTCCTTCAGCCATATACCTATACTGAGATAATCCAAGGGTATAGTAATGATATTATACGAGAAGTGAAGTGGCCGACAGAACTTGGACGATTTACTTGTCTGACAGATCATCAGCCACTCGAGGGTCCCAACCCATCATTTGCGAAAAGTATAGAAGACTATAATGGAGATTTATGTATTCAATGAGCACTTGTCCTTGACGGAAAGTACTCGAGCTGATCAACTCTCTCGAATACACAAATCCTCCTAGGAAAAACCTGTACGCATTGGACAGGATGATGAGAATGATGATCTTTAGAGGACACTACCCTCTATGAGGATAGGTATTATCATAGTATACCATCTCTCATGAAGCATGTCTCTCCGACAGATAAAGAGATCAAAGCAGCACTTGATAATGGGGCAACTCCGTCCCTTGCAGTCGATGTTATCCGATCGGTCGAATTTCTTACGCCGAAGTGAAATAGAGCAAAGTTCACATATCCAAATCTTTTTGAAGCGCCAAATACTGATATTGCAGCTGTTCGAGCATGGCTCACAAAACTTTCACAAAGGGAGTGGAACACAGTAATCTCGAGTGAAAATAGTACAACACCAAGTAAATATGATGCTATAGTCAATACACTTGCATGAGCATGATCACTTCCAGCGACTCCACTTGATTGGAACACGTTGATTTCTGACGATCTCATATCTCAGGTATTGCGAGCAAAAAGATGGCTCAATCCAAATGTCACCAAAAAATACCAAAGCCTTGTAGAGACAAATCTATCATACTCCCATGAGTATGGATTGGGCGATACGAGAAATCCACCGATTATTCCACGAAGTGGAAGCGGATATGATATAGCATATCTTGGACTTACGCCATTTATTCCAAAATGAGAGAATTCTTCAGATTCCTCAGATATTGATGAATACAGTAGGAGAATGGCAGAGCTTGAGTGACTCAACTTTTCTGAGGAAGAACCATGAGATGAGAATCCCAATAATGCCGAGAGTGCCAAGTGTGGTCCACCAGATGGAGTACCGCTTTTCCAGTGGCCTCAAGCAATAGTATGCTGGATCAAGACACTCCTCCCACCAAAGATTATCGCTGGCTCTTGCGGAGCAGGGACTATAGGACTTCCTGATACTTCCAAACTATCAGAATCTTGAGCGATCCTTCCACCACTTGCAGGAGATTGTGAGAATATAGAATTTCATCCAGTATCCAATACGATCATCGCAGGATCTACCTCCGTATGAGTGCTCAGACTTCTCGATAGTACAGGAAATCCGATGTCACCCAATCTCCATGATGTGACACTCAGTATACACGGATGATATTTTCTCGATGCAGAATGAGCTCATGTGTCATTAATGACTCTATCTACTATAGAAGCTGAGCAAGTATTCTCATATGGCTCTTCTGATACACCAGGAGATATGATCATACATATATCTCTCGAAAATGGTTTGGTATTGACGCCAGATGTACATATCAGAGTTATTGATACAGCAAAGATTAAGATTCTTCCTTCGAGACCTCCTCAGGTCTGAGGAGATCCTATCGATGTATCTTTCGAGGTTACTGATGCGAAAGGAGATATCCTCACAGGATTTGACTCCGTTCTTTCTATCGATCTTCCTGCCTGAGTATGAAGTTTCTCAGGAGAAGTCTTTGATATTATAGATGGAAAGACTGGTCCTATACGATTCACTCCATGACGTATTGCCTGAGATCAGCTAATCGCCCTTGATATTCCAGGGCTCTGATATATTACGGATATACCATTTAGGATACTTCCATGAGATCCGTTTTATATAGATGGAAATACTTCAGAGACTTCTATGGAGTTTACCATTAGAGATCGGTATGGGAATCTCACTCCTGTCGATATGCCTGCTACAGTGAAGAGAAATACAGAAAATGCACAAAACATATCTTTTACATGATGAAAGATTACTCTTCCTAAATCTCCATGATATTGGCGAGTCGATGCACCAACAATTTCCAATACGACATTGAGCTATATCGATGAAGTATGATCACATACTCTTACTGGTATACCATTTTATGTGATGTATGTAGCAGAAGATGTAGGAAAGTATAATTTCTTGCCTGACTACAATGCTCGCTATACCGTTCTCGCGTGAGATAGCTACCTTCGAGAAGGTGAAGACATTCTCTATAATACTCTTCCATGACAGTCTCAGAGTCTTGCTGTAAGTACAGTCCTGACTTCTCCTTATGAACAATCTCCGATTTTTTCTCTATTTCCTGGATGATGATATAGCGTATCACAAAATACAGATACATCGATAGAGTCGCGTGTCACTCTCCAGAATGGGAATATTATCCTCTCCGCGTATGATGTGGTTTCTCAAGCCCGTATTGCCCGAGTTGCTTATCCGGTGAGAGATTCACCTGTTTGATTTACCCTCTTGGATTCGACGGAATATACCCTAAAAAAGACGAATGACAGTACAACTCTTCTGAGAAATACAACAAAGAAGGTTACCTATACAAAAGATCAAGGAATTACCATCGCACCATGAATGAAGCTTGTTCCAATTCCAGAGAAATCATCAGGATACTTGACCCTTTCCCTTGAAGATAATGGAAATACTATTGGAGAGATGACCATCACTACAGATCCAAAAATAAGAGTCGATGTGGAAGCAAGTCTCATAAATATTCGTAATCTTACACTTGAGTCCACGCATCCATTTAGTCGTATTGATGCATATTCGAAGACATTCGATACCCATGCACGAGGGTATAGTATCGTAAAAGATATTAAGAAAGATATTCTCGAAGAGCGCATGATCTGACAAAATGGTATTGATTCTATAGGATCTCTTTCAGAGATTCCATGAGTTGGCTGGCATGACAACAATCGAAGTCTCCTTTCTTATGCTGCAGGAGATACAGTCTGAGAAGCGACACGTTGGTCTCATTCCTATACATTTATCAATCTCGGAGATCCTGTCACTCATGTCGATGAGCATGCAGTAGGCACAGAGCTAGAATGAATAGATCGTAGTATCGGGACACAGATTTCTGGCGGAGTCCATGGAAGTATAAAATCATTTTCTCATCGCGATATGGATGGTGATGGATATGACGATATTATTATCGTATATGACGATGGATTTCTCGAACTTCTCCAGAATAGAAATGGGAAATTCCATAGACAACAAATGATTGCCTATCTTCCAAATATTGGCGAGCGAGGAATAGAGTTCTGAGACTTCACTGGAGATCGGCATGCGGATATTCTCGGTGTCGATAGAGAAGGGAAGTTTGCCCTTGTCGATAATAATGCACGAAGACTTCTCTCTAAGGATATCACTATAGAATGATCACTTGCACCACCGACATGAGTCACACAATTCAAGTTATACGATATGGATGCTGACGGAAAAGATGATATTGTCTATCTCACAGAATCATGAGAACTCGCTATTCTCTATGGTACCGTGACTCCTGGAACTTTCACCAAGAAAATACTCGAATCGAATCTTGGTGTCCGACTTTCTAGTGCGAGTGAGAAATCAGGATGAGCTATCCGTGCTACGACTACACCTCTTGTATATCCATCGAATGTATCATCCACCTCTACTGGTGCCGATGAGAATGCCCTCAATGACGAAGTATTTTATGAGCGACCTTGAGTTCCAGTTCAGACTCCTCTAGATTCAACTATTGTGACGGATAATACATGAGAGATTGATACAATAATCTCTACGACATTGACAGATCCAAATATCAATCCTATCACTCCTCCCGCATCATCACAGAATGGGGATCTCTATGTACGAAGTGAATATGCTCTAGCCTATGGTCTTGAAATAGAGAGAAAATATACAAATACTTCTTCCGATGTCATCCATAGTGGAGATAAAATACTCGCGACCATCACAATAAAAAATACTTCCAATCGAACAGCAAAAAGTGTAGAGTATCTCGATACAATACCAAAGATATTTGACGCGAGCGATACTATGCGATATTCCATCACAGCCTCTGATGGAACGAAGAAAGAGAAAAATTTTGAGTATCTTTCAATAGAGGAATTTGATGCATATTTTAGTCTTTGAGATATTCCATCAGGAGCGACCATAACACTTACATATGAGCTTCGAGCACTTCCAGCAAGCTATGGTACGATGATAGTCGATAATCTCGAGAAGTGACTCACATGAGATGATTCATTTGGTGATGTCTGATTTGATACTTCGAATACCTGTGGGGCTGATATTATTCTCTGGAGCTCGACAACAAGTCGCTCATATATACGAGGGACTCGATCATTCTGAGCAGCTGATCTTCCACCATCTCTCGTCTGACGACTGACTGATGTCAATCCAAAAAATGGAATTCCAGATAGTATAGAGAATATGAGTACTGGAGCACTGAATGACATCTACAATGCTATGGGCAATGGGACATCTCTCATACCAAATGTTTCTCTCTTTTCGAGTAATTATGATCCATCTGGACGTCTTGCTTCACTCGGATTTTCAGATACAGTGTTGCAAGATATAGAAGGTATTGTTCAGAATCTTTCCAATGGTCTTGCTTGCGGATTCTGATGATGATCATGTATTAGCTCTCCTATCAATTGGGCACCACTTGCGCCAGGAGGGTCTCTATCAGTTCTATGAATACCGGTAAATCCATTCGGAATGACACCAAGTGTCGGAATGCCAATATTTTCATTACTTACGTGAATACAAATGATGTGCGGATACACTCCGTGCTGTATTCCCAGTGTATACCCAGCAACACCACTTGCATATGTTCCTGGCCCAATATGTGGATTACCGTCAGCATGAGGAATTCTGTGAACGTGGGCACCTAGCAATACTCTTCGAGTATTCGTTACGCCTACTCTTACTCTTGGAGTTTGAGCAGCCGTATGTTTCTGAGGAACGGCTATGGTTACTGGAAGAAATCTACTCTATCCACTTATTCCTTATGGAAATTGTATCGTTGCTGCAGCAGCACTTCCATTCTGTAAGTGAGATGGATCAGAAGATGATGGAAGTGTCACGGCTATTTCTGGACTTGGTACTTCGACCAATGCGTGGAACGGTGCGAGCTGTAGTCTGACAGCAGGAACATTCTCGAGCTCTCAGAATGACAGTCTCATACAGGAGATTATCACGTATCTGAGAACTCCAAGTAGTACAAGACTTACAAATATCAATTCTGGACTCTCAAGTCGTGGTGGACGAGGTATAAATCTCTGAGGACCGCTTCTTTCTCTCTGAGATGGACAGAGTGATGGTACGGCTATAGATATTAGTATTGATTCAAGTAAGCCATTCTCACTTGGAAATATCATCAAGGTGAAAAATCGTCGTATCTCTGGATTTCCAGAATTTATCATGGATTGGGTTGCTCGCCAGACAGATGAGATCACCAATAAGCTTCTCACTCCTCCCAATCTTATTATCGTACCACCCCGAAGCTTCGGACAAAATGCGACACTCGATGGTTCATTCTCTGACTTTATGAATCGATTCTCGAAGGATCGTATCATTGCATGATATGAAGAATTCAAAAATAAAATTGCAAATGCAGGAAATGTAAATGTCACGGATGCATTCAATCGGAGAACGACAGGGAATACAAGCGCTTCAAGAGGGTATAATGATTGGCTTGATAAGAAAGTGAATGAGAATAGCTCTACCATCAATCGTATCGCTTGATGAGCCAATCAGCTCAAGGCAGCATATCAGTTTATCGGACAGCTTCCATTTATCCGTATAGAACAAGAATCTATTCCTATCAACATCCCTTGGATACTTCCACAGGAACTCGATCGCTATATGCGAGCACTCGACTCGTATGTATCAGAGATCAAAAGTGTAGGGGAGTCATGGTGTATCGGAAAGACTCCAGCAGACTGTGCCGATCAACATATCAATCTCTGACTCTGAGCACTCTCTTCGAGCATCGAACAAAACCTCAAGCGTCTTGAAGAGTACAAACGATTTCCAGAAAAAATCCAGAAATATCTCACATGGAAAGAGCGCTATATAACTCAGATTCTCTGTAATGTCGATTCACTCGAGCAACTTCTCTGAGGGTGGTATCGAGATAATGGTATCAGATTCCGTAAGTGGGCAGAATTCTATGTGCTTCTGAAGGCTATAGTATCGAGCTGGCAGCCACTTCTCGATATATTCAAAATAAAAGACCAAGAATGTAGCGTCTGTCGAAATGAACGATGGGATTTGAAATATTTCAAGTTCAAGATTCTGAGCATGATTATTCCACAACTTCCTATTCTTCAGTTTCCAAAGTGGCCTGATATTGTTCTCGACCTTTCTGATATTCGTCTTGGGATAGCGATCAAGGTTCCAAATTTCAGATTCAATATCAATCCCATTCGTCTTCCGAATCTTCCATCTCTCACTCTTCCTCGTCTCCCATCTCTTTCCTTGAATCTTCCAGGAATCCCAGTCCTTCCTGCAATTCCGAATCTTCCTGATCTTCCTGACCTCCCATCTCTTCCGAAGATTGCGCTTCCATCACTTCCTCCTCCACCGAAGCTCCCGAAGCTTTTCTGAGCTGTCGCTACAGTACTCAATATCCTTAAGCTTTTTGCAAAAATATATTGTTTCATGCAAAAAACCCCGCTTGTTCCAGAGGATTATGTAGGATCAACCATAGCTCAACGTACAGACCGACAAGGAACATTTTCTTTTGATTTTCTCAGTATCAAATTTCCGCAGTTTGCTATCCCAAGTATCAAGGAGATTCGAGTCTCGACTCATGTGAACCTCGAACTTCGATCTGATATTATTGCGACATTCGCGAGAAATTTAGTGAAGCCAATCAATAAATTTGGGGCTGATCTCACACGAATCATCCCAAAGAAGATATGACCTGTTTCTCTTCTCGAGAATCTCCTCACAGAGTCAATTGCATATCTTGAAAAAGATAAAAATACACTTCTCGGTCTCGATGAATTTATTCCATATTTCCATAGTCAGCTCTCACTTGCCGGACAAGATACAAAGAAGTTTGAGAATTCTCTTGCTAAGGCTCGAATCGAATCTGATGCTTTCACAAAAAATCTTCAGGATGAGAATAAGAAATGATTCACACTTCTTCGAGAATATCTTCATACTGAAGAGGCAGAAAATAAAACTCTTCAGAAAACACTTGATACAATAGAGAATGATAAATCTTCACTTTTGAGTGATGCTTCACTTCCACGAGCTTTATTAATCTCCCGTGATGAGAGTCTCTCAGAAAAATCACTCTCTCGCTATACATCATGGCATGATAATCAAAAAAAGACCGATACTATTCCGGTCCGTGATGCTGACTCAGAGAGACTTGTCGCCTCTCTTGGCTGACAGGTATCCCGACTCATGGCACAGAATAATGATCCACAGAGCGCTTCATCATCAAATACCGCAGCATGATATAGTCCAAAATATGAGGGAATATATATTCTTACTCCAATTGGAAAAATTCAGACACGACTTTTTGATTATATAGATCTCATCAATCCAGAAGATAAAGTGCAGATTTCTGATATCGATAAAGATGGAGATGACGACTATATGTTCCTCCTTTGATGAAGACTCTATATCAAATCTTCTCATACAAACAGTCCGAATCGATCAGATGATACAACAACAAAGACAGAGAATATTGATCCAGGAACAGTTCCAGTAGCTCCGAATTTTTTCGATGAAACTGTCGCTAGTCCTGGAAGGATAGAAGTATCATTCTCTCCAGCAGATCCAAATGATTCGAGCTTTAGAATGGATTTTTTCGATCGATATATGGAGTGGGATCGAGTCGCAATCGATGGGAAAGATAATATAGATACTCCGCGAACAGTGATCGATATGACGACGACACAGGAAGTTGTCCCTCAAGATGGAATGGAAGTGACACCAGTAGAGCGCTATCTTAAGTCAGTCCAAAATACGGCTGGTTTTCTTCTCGAATGACAGGAAGTGACTGTCCTTATGGCATGACAGCCATTCTCGCTCTCAGCGGGTCGAGCCCTCTATACAGGGACAAAATCAGCATTAATGAGATATTCAAGCGGGGCATCTTTGATAGATATGACTTTAGTACCTTCTCATAGATATGTATTCCCATTTGCTTTATCAGGATCAATAGAGTCAGAAAAAGTCTTTGTCCTGAGTCCATCAGGATCTGTGAAGCTTCAGTATTCTCCTGATATGCTTGGAATGCCACTTCTTCCAGAGACACATTTCCTGAATACTACAGGTCGAGTCGATATCTATGATCCTATTCATAGTCAGATTGAGAGGGTACCAGCATGAGCTCTCTATCGTCAGATATCTCTTGGAGTGAAATCAGAGAGTTATTCTGTGAGTTTTCCATATCCAAATGGATTCTATAGTGCACGACTTCATACGCCATCATGAGAACTTGTCCGTGCTGGAGTCACTCTCTTGTCACCACAAGCCTCTCTTGATAATAGTCCTCCTGTCGTCGATATTTCACAGAAAATCCGTATTCCTGTCTATCAGTCGAAGTCTCTAAAGCTTTCTGATTTTATCACAGAGATGAGCTCATATACGGTTCTTATTGATAGTGATATTACTGTCGATAGCAATGGGGATGGTATTTATGATAATGATTTTTGATCCACTGGTACAGGATTTACACTCTCAAGCGATACTCTTACTTTTGGTCCATTTGATACTCTTGGAACCCGATTTATGAATATGGAAGTGACTGATCTCTATGGAAATACGACACTTGTTCCTCTAGAGATCGATGTATATGCGCCGATTCCACAGATTCAATCCGTATCAAGTGTTGGTATGCTTGCTGGAATTCTCGATGAGCCAATCTCTTTTGAGCCAATTCATTTTTTCCGTATACGGGAAGGTGATGGCCTGAGAAAACTCTTCGAAGAGAAAACAGATACAAAAACCGATGGATCATTTACAACCGGTAGTCTCTTCATTGGCAATGGAGCGACATTCACTTATTCTGGAGGAACAATTACTATTGATGAATTGACAGGACTTCCTTCCAGCGCTTCTCTCACGACACAATTCTCTCCTGCTACAGCGACGAATCCTATGAGGATAATCTTCTCGAAATGAGGAAAGGATATTTTCACAGAGAATATTATCCCACCAGCAAATATTCATCTAAGTACGAATCCTATAGGATTTGATGCGCTTCCGATTCCAAGTCTTATGATCGTTCCAGAGGTATGATATTCAGTCGTACCAGCATCTCTCTCTGATCCGAGTATTCCATGAGGAATGTATCTGATAGATTCAAAGAATCAGGCAATCACTTCTATCGATATTCGAGGACAAATATATAGGAATAGTTCATCGTTTTATTTCGATATTGCGCCTCGCAGATATCTCACTCTTCTTCTCAAGAAATGACATTCTACAATCGCAACATTTACTTATAAGACGAATTTCTTTTATACGGTAAAATAATACCTTCCGGTTTCCTTTTTGCTTTTTTCACTTTTTTTGTTATTGTAGGCGAAAATCTCTTGATTACCCATTTTTCCCATGCTTCCACGTATTACCATTGTCGGTCGGCCCAATGTAGGCAAATCAAGTCTTTTCAATAGTCTTACCTGACACCGAATTGCCATTATCTCTGATATAGAGAATACAACTCGGGATATTATCGAATATAAAGTTGTCGATCATGATCGGGATATTTCCTATATCCTTGCTGATTCTGGCGGTATAGTCGAAGCGGATAATGAGACACTTCTCTCTGATGTTCGGGGTCGAGTCGATGATGCGATCGAGAACTCTGATATTATTCTCTTTGTTCTTGAGTATGATCGAGTGACATCATTTGATGAGCATATTGCTCAGAAACTTCGCCGATCAGGAAAGTCAGTCATCGTCGTAGGAAATAAGGCAGATAACGCAAAACGTGCACTCGAATCGTATGCTCTTCTCGAACTTGGTCTTGGAGATGTCATCCCAACAAGTCCGATGCAATCGAGATGACTTCGAGAACTCAAGAATGTTATATTTACTCGAGCTCGTGAGCTTGGCTTTGACAACAAGGCAGAAGATGAATCTCTCAGTGATGGAATGCTCAAGCTTGCCATTATAGGACGTCCCAATGTCGGAAAATCTTCTCTAGTGAATGCTATATCAGGAACTATTCGCTCTATCGTGAAGGACATGCCAGGAACGACACGAGATGCTATCGATACGATTATTGATTTCCAATGAAAAGAAATATGTCTCATCGATACCGCAGGAATTCGTCGAGCAGGAAAAATCGGAAGTGGAAATATAGAAGAATGGAGCGTACTTCGTGCTGAGAGATCTATCGAACGAGCAGATGTTGTCGCTATTGTCATGGATGCCTTCGAGGGTATTTCTCATCAGGATGAACATATTGTCGGAGAAGCCATGAAAGAGAAAAAGTGAATTATCCTTGTGATGAATAAGTGGGACAAGGTTCTTGCCAAGCCAGATGTTGGGAAAGAGACTATCATGGATCGGTATATGCACTATCTTTCGAAGAAATTTGATTTTCTCTCGTATGCTCCTGTTGTCTTCACTCAGGCTATCGAAGGGAAGCGTATTGATCTTGTTCTCGAGCATGCACAGAAGATCCAAGCTGAGCGAATAAAGCGTGTGAAGACATGAGTATTCAATAAATTTCTCGATCAGATTACCTATGATCATGCTCCTACTGGAAGTCGCAAGTCACATAAGCCAAAAATATATTATGGTTCACAGGTGGATATAAATCCTCCTCGATTTGTCATCTCAGTGAACAATGCGGATCATTTTCACTTTTCATATTCTCGTTATATAGAGAATAAGATTCGAGAATTTTTCGGATTCGAAGGTACACCTATTGATCTTGAGCTCCGTTCTCGAAAGAGTATATTCAAGGATAAGGATAAAGATATGGCACAAATCGAAGAAGAAAAACTGGACACGGATAATGTATTTAAGAGAAATGTTACGAAGCTTCAAGAACGAAGAATCAAGACAAAGAAATTCCAAGAAAAACAAAAACAGAGAGAAGAAAAAGAGGGTATGAAAAGTATGAATACTAAGAAATCCAAATAATTCTTATGTCGAAGAAATTTCTTGCTATTACTATAGTCCTCTCAATAACTGGTCTTGTATTCCAGTTTCTTTTGACTGGAATGCTTTGACTTTTTGGCTGACTTTTTGATCTTATTGTTCTCGGTCTTTTGATGACACTTTTTTCTCGTCTATTGCGATGAATATCACTTCCTTTTCTTCGAGCATTCTTGCGTAATAGCTTGATATTTTGATCAATTTGTGGATTTCTCTCAATCTTGGTTCTTCTTTTTTCTCTCTGGAACAATATCTATCCAGGATCCCTCTCGAAGATCACTCTCTCAGATGGGAAGCGGACTATCGTATTTCTGGGAATGTCTCATGTAGCAACTCCGAGATTCTATGATAGTGTGAAGAATGACCTTGTATCGCTTACAGAAACTGGATATATCATCTATATGGAGTGAGTGACTCCATGAAAAAAAGAAAATCAAGACCGTTTTGAGAAAATGCTTGGAATGAAATTTAATTCTGGCACCTATGAGAGTATGGCAAATGCTCTCGGTATGATGGCACAGAACAACTCTCTCTTTTCTGATCTCAAAAAAGAATCTCTCAAAAATGTGGATATTTCTATCGATGATATTGTTTCTTTGACTTCTTCGGGCGCGACTTTATCAAGTCCAGATGCTCCGATTGACCTTGAGGCTGAGTTTTCCAAGCTTCCTTCTTTCACAGACAATTCACTTTTTGCTTATATGATGCAGGCCGTGATGAATTTCTCTCTCAAGCATGATACATCCTTTGATCTTCTCTCATCGGGAATAGATTCCGGACTCCTTGATACTATTCTCTCCAAGCGCAATCATTATGTCGTCGATACATTCCTTAAGGGAAGCGATCAGAAAGTTGTTTTTCTCTATGGTGGACTTCATTTCCAAGGAATGTATGATCTTCTCAAGATAGCTAACCCAGAATGGAAGATTCTCTCTGTCGAAGCTCGTTATCCATATATTCCTTAGAGTAGGAAAGAGCGCATTCATATATACTTTCCAAAGTCAAACATTTTCTCTCGAGAAAGGTTTGGTTTTTTCTCCCTTTTTTATATAATTTACGAGCTTTTTCTCCAAAAAGGAAAAGTTATATTATTACTTATCTCTACATGGCACCGAAAGATCCTAAGAAACCAAAGAAATCATTTCCAAAACTTCCGAAAAATACTGAGATCAAAATCATTGAGATTACTCCTCGAAAAGTCCTTATAGGAATTTTCATCCTTTTTATACTTGGTTCATTGATTGTATCGCTTCAAAATCTCTCGGGTGAGAATACTCAAGTGAATAGCAAGATAGGACTCAATGAGATTGTTGCAGGATACAACTCTGGCACATACGAAGAGATTATTATTCGTGGTACGATGCTCGATGCTCGAAAGCCTATCAGAGAAAATGTCGTCAATAGCAAAATAGTCTCATATAGAGAGATTGATCGTACTATTCTTCCTGCTAATCTCAAGATTACTGACATAGGCCTTTCTGCACCAGGAAATAAGACAAAAATCACTATTGCAGAAGAGGGGTGGGGAAAAGTATTCACCGATCTTCTTCCTTCGCTTATTGGTACTATTATATTTATAATATTTCTCTTCTTCATCATGGGGCGTATGGGTGGTGGCATGGGTGGTCCTATGGCATTTATCCGCTCTCGTGCTCGAGTCTATGATCCTCTTCTTGATGAGAAAGTGACTTTTGCTGATGTCGCTGGATGCGATGAAGAGAAGGCGGATCTTATAGAGATTGTCGACTTTCTGAAAAATCCTCAGAAGTATAAAGACCTCGGTGCGAAGATTCCTCGTGGTATTCTCCTCCAATGACCTCCAGGAACAGGAAAA
>JAVHOR010000056.1:0-3099 GCA_036170175.1 Patescibacteria group bacterium
TTATAAAAAGGAAACAAGATTTGCACACTTCACAGTAACAGGGGTGTCTGATCCTCTAAGTAATTCTCCCTCAATTCTTGGTCCGGTTGTAGAAAAATAATAGCAAAAAATAAAAAAACACCATCTTGCGATGGTGGTTTTTTATAGTCTCTCTCGACCGTTGTAGATCTTATTTTATCCCTGGTTGCAAGGAGATCTATCTGAGTACTGCTCTGATAGATAGTAGCTGATGACTCTCGGTGAAGAGAGCTTGATCGTCAGCCTGTGGAAGCGGTATATTTTGTAGAGAAAAATACCGACCAGATGCACGCGAAGAGTGAGAATACAAGAGTCAGTATAATCCGATTTCTATGAAAGCAAGGAAAATATCGAAAAATCGGTTGACGATAGTACTCTCCTACAAATGTATACAAGAGAACAATAAAGGAATACTCTTTTCTCTTCTATAAGAAATACTTCACTTTATTTCGACATTTTGGGAAAATATTTCTTTCTGAATTTTGGCATGAGTCAAATGAGTGTCGTACCTGAGAAAAAAACGAGAAGTCCTGAGCTTGGTATATCTGAAGAATTTTCTGAAGCTCCTCATTCTGCATGAGCTTCTGGAATAATCTTTGGAAGAGTAAGTTTTTGTTTTTTTACTTTTACCACTGTAATCTTCTTTTTCTTTGCTTTCTTCACCTGAGCAGAAACTCGTAGCGAGAAGTTCGTCTCGCTTGATACAAGAGTCGATCATTTTCTATATGTCAATATCTTCACTTCATGGATTCATGGAGAGAGCTTCCATGATTTTGGGTTTTTCCCACGATATATTTCTTGTCCATCGACGACCCATGTCGATTCATATCATCGCATTGTTCCTGTGAGAGAGAAATTTATTGTACAGAGATTCTTTGTTTTTGCTTGGCATGTATATTCCCATTCACTCTTTTTCTCTCCTGTTCTTCATTGGAGAAAAACCTCTGGAGGTGAGAAAAAGCTCATTTTTATTTTTTTATACATCTTTTTCTCTATCTTGAGAGTTGCTGTCACTTTCTTTTTCGTCTCAGCTCTTTTGGCTTTTATTTTCTCTTCTTTCACCTTGGGTCAAACGACATGAATCTGATAATTGATCTGGTCATAATTCCCACTCGCATCGATCACACGAAGGATAACAGTATGATCACCGAGAGTATATTTTCTCCCTCCAGGATCTCGAGAAGTCGAGATTTCATTCGGACCATATATCCAGAGAAATTTTATCACACTTCCTTCTGGATCATATGACCTCTCTGCAGTGAAGTTGACACTACAAGTAAGCGTATAACAGATAAGATCATTGTCACCATTCTGGAAATAGTATTCTTTCCATTTATTATCAAGCTCCATAATAACAACTGGCTTACCAGTATCAGGAACTCCTAGATTCTGCAGAGGAGTATTTCCTCATCATGTTGATACAATTCTCCATTCCACCTCATAGGTTTTTCGTGATTTCTCATTCGGAGAAGTCTTGGACACAAGCTCGATGATGAGCTGTCCAGAATGAGAGAAATAGATCGTATTTGGATTGCAATCACTATCAAGAGTCAAAACTTCTCATGTGCCAAAAGCACACGTATAATCTCTCATCGCAAATCCACTCGAGAAAATTGGTTCGAGAGTAATATTGATCCGACAATCAGTCGTGGTACAGACAAAAACTTCTCCAGAAAGTGTTGCATTTGTCGGAGACTGTATCGTAGGAATTATCTCCGGGAAAAGAATTCCTGTACTCGTCGATCCCGACAGAGATCAAAGACTATTTCCTGTTCCTGAATCGATTCCTGTCCCTGAATTGTTTCCTGTTCCTTCATTATCAATTATCAACTCTCAATTATCAACTATTCCTGAATTATCCACTATCAATTCTCAACTATCAATTGCTCTCTTGTATACTTTTCGATATTCATCGAAGGATTTGGTGAGAAGAAATGCTTCTGGTATTTGTCCACCGATCGAGCGGAATCCAAGATCTCATGATGATTTCATTCGCAAGTCACTCGATGTCGAATTATTAACTTTAAGTGTTATTTTTTCATTATCACCTTCTCGAAGCAAGAGGATGAGAATATTTCCGGAGAGAGATCACGAGAGAACATATCCAGTCTCTGTATCGATTTTTGCTACTGAGAGTCCTCACGATTCAGAAAAGAGAGAAATATTTTCGAGAAAAATACTTCCTGTCAGAATATATGGATAGGTAATCTCGAGAGTATCGATTTTATTATTTCCATCTCTATCAGAATAATACATTTCTATCGGTGTGAGAACTCATGATTCTATATACTCAATACTTCAGGTATTGATAGAATCGGAAAATATTTCTCATGAAGAAGTCGATCCAGAAGATCCACTCGAATCGAGAATGCTTCATGTATCACTCAATGCTCAAGACTCAGAATCTCATCATGGAATGATTATCCCAGAATCCGTTGTTCATCCTGTCGAAGTGGATCCAGTATTTTCAGGAATTCATAATTCTCATGATCAGGAATCGAGCGATCCTATATCTTCGATCGGAATATTACAGTCTTCATCTGTAAGAGAAATATTCAGGACGACGTCATCTCGCTCGATACCACTATAAGAAAATGTATCAATAATACTTCCTCATGTATCAGTAAGAGTGATTGTTTCAAGTCATGAATTATTGAGTGCTATCTTCGATGTCTGATAGGTCAGATGAAGATTCGATTTCGATGATATAATGCTTGGCGAAGGGAAAATATATCACCTCTGAAGATCACGAAGCTCATATCCAGCAATATTGATATCATTACATCCTGTATTCCTGATTTCTACATATTCTCAGAGAGTATCGTCTCAGGCAGGATTCGGAAGCAGAGACGAAAAACCCACCAAAGCAAAGGCTCAAGTGGGAAGAAGAAACATGAGGAAAGTAGCTATAGCGAAGCGCCTCATAGAAGAGAGTTATCTATGGGATTGAATTATATTCAACTGCAAAAAATTGCAAATGAAAGTAAATTTCCTTCATATTATGATTGCAATAGTTGAATAAATACCTCACATTTTTGCATTATTCCGAAGTACCTGATAGACTAAATTCATAGTTCCATT
>JAVHOR010000057.1:0-3082 GCA_036170175.1 Patescibacteria group bacterium
TATGACAACGCCACCATCGCCCGTAGATACTCCTCCAAAAAGTGATGCGGTTGTTGCATCGACCGTGGGAGATAAAGAGAAAAAGGAATCTTCTCCAACAACACTTACAGTAGCCCCACAATCTCTCAGGGATATTATGTATGCGGTGAAGTGAGGATACCTTCCAATAACCATCGAAGATCCTCGATTTTTCAAGGATGGTAAAATTGGTAAGTTCCAAAAGTGAGTTCAATGGATATATGTATGACCATGAAAAGCTGCTGCAGGAATCCAATCGGCACTGAGAAGTATAGGTGATGGAAACTATAAAAAACTTATCGCTGATGAGATGAGATGAGTTGCGGATGAACTAGAGTCGCTCAAGAAAAAATCTGCAAGTCCAAGAAAAGCAGCTCTCGAAGCTGCACTTACGGCACTAGAGTGAGCAAGAACGAAACTAGATCTCACAACTACAGATGGTGACAAAGAAGCACTGAAACTTTTTGATGAATATCTTAAACAGAGAGGGGTCGTGCATGCTCATTTACTTGATCATGTAAGTGCTAGAGTAGAAGGAACACGTTTACGGAATGATCTTGCTATAATTGATACTGCAATTAATACGGAAAGAGTAAAGATAGAAGATCGAGATAAAGCACTTAAAGTACTCAATGAATGATGACATCATCCACTTATTCCAGGTCATATAGGTGCCGCAGTACCACTTATTCCTCGTACAGAACTTGATCGTACTTACAATGAGGCAATCGAGGCTATAAAAGAATGACGAAAGAATGCTACTCTTTCCCCTGGATTTGTAGTTCCTCAGATAAGAGGAGCAGATGCTAGCATAACGGATATGACAGCTCATCATGATCATCTGATTACAGAGGCAAAAAAAATCCCATGAATCACTATTGTACCATGAGCGCCTGCAATTCATATCACTGATATTAATGAGGTTAAAATAGAGAGAAAGATAACCGAACTTCGTAATGATCCCGCTTTTACTTCTGGAGCACCAGGAATGACTACTACTACTACTCACTCAACAACAGGAGTTGTTACCTCAACTCCTAGAGGACCCTCTCTTGAGTATACAGCTATTAAACAACAGATAAGTGAACTTGAAATACATAGAACAACTATTGAATCACAAATAACTGCTGCTGAACGAGATAAAAAGATAGCACTCAAACCTTATGAAGATGAAATTAAGCGACTTACAAAGGCAAAAGATGTAGAAATTCGCTTCAGAGATGATCTGAAAGCACAACTTGAACGAGAAAAGGTTGTAGCTGAGGCTGAAAAAACAAAGAAAACAACAGAATATACAGAAAAATCTACAAAATACCGCGAGCCCCTTACGAAACTCGATGAAATATCAAGAGTCACTGGTGCTACTCCTGCAGACATTGCCAAGCGAACGGCTTTATCGGCTGATTATGATCGTACTATATGAGTCGCTTCAGGGGTGGATATTGCAAGACGAACCGCAATTGGGAATCCTGCTTTGACGAGAACAGAAAAACAAGCCCATCTCGATAGTCGTATGGGGGAACTAAAACATGAAAAAGATAAGGTATTTGATGCTCGTGGCTCAGCAGAGCGTATGTCGAGTTATGAGTCAAAGATCACAGCTCTCCAGGCAGAAGCTGCCAAACTTGCGACCGATATCGATGCTGCAGCAGCCAAGTCAGGTGATGCAGAAACCTACAAGAGAAAACTCTTCGAAGAGGTGAATAGAATCAATGGGGATATTGAAAAGCTTAATGGTATCGGAAAAAAAGAAGTGACTACTTGGGAACATCTCCCAAAAGTTGAGCTCGATAAACTCCTTGCAACGAGTAAATTGGGAAATCATCTCTATGGAGTAAGTCATGGACTTATTAAATTCGATGAGAAAGTACTGAATCAACGGCATATTGCTGGTACTATGAGAGGAGTATATGGACTGGTGGCACTTGCTGGAGTATGAGCTCTCTGAGCACAAGCAATGACTGATTGGAAGTCTGCTGGACTCGATGCTGCTGATATTGGACTTGGATTTATTCCCGGTTATGATCTTGCTATGGCATTTCGAGGAAAAGATCTTAACGGTCGTGCAATAGAGTGAAAAGATCTCTATGCCCGTATTGGATTTGGAACACTTGCTCTTATTCCTGGTGTATGAGCTCTTGCTCGAACAGCTGGTGTAGCTGTAATGAAGGGTGCATGAAGAGCAGAAAAGGTCATCAATACTGTTCGTGCAGTTGAACAGAGTGCTCAAGTTGTATGAAAAATTGGATCTGCAGGATATCTTGGCTACACACTTGTAGATGTTACAAAACAGGCCATAGTACATCCAGTTGATACTGCTATGAGAAAACCGATGAGCAGTAATTAATTGTTATAGTTTTGAAAATTTACAAATTCAAACATTAATTCGATAATTAAAAGGCAAAATTTTGCCTTTTAATTTGTTTTCACGGAAGTTTCTATATAATCTCCATTATATTATCAGTTATATATAACATATATGAATTTTTCTATCAAATATAGTTTCGATATCGAAACGAAACAATATATTGCCGAGATTCCAGAACTTCATTTGTCTGATTTTGGTGATACTATAGATGAGGCTGAGCAGAATATAAAAATTACATTATCTCTCTATATAGAGGAAATAACAACTAATAATAGGAAATCAGATCATAAAAATCTTCAGTATGCTTAGACCGATGAAACCACTAAAAATCCTGTCTTTGCTCGAATGAGAATGATTTTCTCAGAAGAGACAAACAGGAAGTCATATCGTTCTTCGAAAAGATGATAAAGTAGTTATCGTTCCATTTCATGGATCGAAAGATATCCCTATTCCTACGCTTCGGTCTATCATAAAACAATCTTGATTATCGGAAAGATTATTTGCAAGTGATGGAAAGCTGATCAGATAGAGGCTGAAATAAACATAAAATTCCAAATATTTTATAAAAGGCAAAATTCTGCCTTTTATTTTGTTTTCACGGAAGTTTCTATATAATCGAAACTATGAAGAATAATCCTAAGCAATAACTTTATGACTACTATAACGATAGATGAAAATATAACCTTTACTACTACT
>JAVHOR010000058.1:0-3073 GCA_036170175.1 Patescibacteria group bacterium
TATCAATGCAACTTGTTAATGGTGGTCGAAATTGGGCAATTTCTCCAATACTCAAAGATGCTTGGTTAAAACTCGGTTATACGGATACAATTGAGAGTCGAATTGCCATATCAAAAGCTCTCGTATATGTATGAGAACCTGGCTGAATTAGTGTACTCATAAATATTGTGAATCTTGATCATCTCTCTGTGAATGCACGTAAGGTAACTCTAAATGCATTGACACAACTAGATACCAATGATGCTGTTCCTGTGCTAGGACGAGCTTTGAATCAATCTACTCCAAATACTTCGAGTTCAGATCATTCAGATGTATCACAAGCTCTATTAAAATGACTCATTTCAGTTGGTTCAGCAGATTCTATTAAAGAAGTTATGGAATATCTGAAAAATCCAACTTTGAGTCAACAAATGAAAGATCAAATCATGGTAATGTTAAAAGAGCGAGACCTTCCAGGTGAAGCATTGAAAATGATTAAGGCATATGAAAAGAAATAGACACTAAGACTTCTTTTACTTAATAATAGTATCTAAGACATCATAACTGGATACTCTGTATAAAATATAGGCACTGGAATATAAGAATAAAGAAATTCTCTAAAGTCTCATTCCAGATAAGAATTTAGAAAAAGTTTTGCAAAAAATATTAATATAATTATCATCAATCTATGAATCAGATTTTTATGTCATCACGTCGTCGCCGAAATGCTCTCTTTGAGGGTTATATTTTGGTGTCATAAAGATAATAGATATGAAACTAAGATAGAGCTCTCAAAAGGGGCTCTATTTTATTTTTCTATTCTTTTTATCTATGTGAAATATTTTTCCATCTCTTCCTATCGGAGAAAAAGTCGGTATAGCTTTCAGTGGTGGACTTGATACAAGCTGTGCAGTTGCATGGATGCGACACAAATGAGCACTTCCATACGCATATACTGCTAATCTTGGTCAATATGATGAAGATAATTATGAAGATATTCCTCTGAGGGCAAAGGCATATGGAGCTGTGAATGCAAAGCTTGTTGATTGCCGAGAGGTATTAGTGAAGGAAGGACTCATCGCAATCCAGTGTGGAGCATTTCATATCAAGACAGCTGGAAAAACCTATTTCAATACTACTCCACTTGGAAGAGCTGTGACTGGAGTGGAGCTTGTCAAGGCTATGAAGTCGGATAGCGTGAATATCTGGGGTGATGGAAGTACTCACAAAGGAAATGACATAGAACGATTTTACCGTTATGGGCTTCTCATGAATCCCAATCTCAAGATATATAAGCCTTGGCTTGATGCTACCTTTAACCAAGAACTATGAGGAAGAAAAGAGATGAGTGAATGGCTCATAGCGCATGGATTTGATTATAAACTGAGTACTGAGAAGGCATACAGTACGGATGCCAATATTCTCGGAGCGACTCATGAAGCAAAAGATCTCGAAGAACTTTCCACTTCAATGTATATCGTGAATCCTATCATGTGAGTAAAACATTGGGATCCTTCAGTTGAGGTAAAAAATGAAATAGTAACTATAGAATTCAAAGAGTGAATACCTGTAAAAATAAACGAAAAATCCTATACAAACATTGTCGAAATGATAATAGAAGCAAATGCTATTGGTGGACGTCATGGCCTCGGGATGAGTGATCAGATCGAGAACAGAATAATTGAGGCAAAAAGTCGTGGAATCTACGAAGCTCCAGGAATGGCACTCCTTCATATTGCATATGAACGTCTCCTTTCTGGTATTCATAATGAATGAACGATAGATAACTATGTGACTCTCGGACGAAAACTCGGTCGACTTATGTACGAAGGAAGATGGTATGATCCTCAGGCACTCATGCTCCGTGAGAGTCTACTCCATTGGATATGAAAAACAATAACAGGAAGTGTATCGATCGAACTGCGAAGATGAGATGATTATACAATCCTAGGTACTAAGAGTCCATACCTTACTTATTCACCAGAACGACTCACTATGGAAAAATGAGTGTGAGAATTCTGACCAATGGATCGAATCTGACAACTCACCATGCGAAATCTTGATATTACCGATACGAGAAATAAATTAAAACTCTATGAGGAATTATGAACTTTTACTCTCTAAGAAATATAATTATGTCAAAACTCTGGCAGACATCCAAGGATCTCAATACCTTGATAGAAAAATTTACCGTCTGAAATGATCCAAAAATTGATGAAATATTTCTTCCTTATGATATGGAGGCATCTCTTGCTCATGCGGAAATGCTAGAAAAAATTGGTATACTTTCTCAGAAAGAATTTGAAGATGCGAGATCATGACTTGCAGAGATTAAGAAACTTTTCGTAGCAGGAACGTTTCAGATAGAACAATCACAGGAAGATTGCCATACAGCAATCGAGGCATTTCTGACGAAAAATTATGGAGAAGTCGGAAAAAAAATTCATACAGGACGATCGAGAAATGATCAGTCTCTTACTATGATACGACTGTATCTGAAAGATAAATGTAGTGAATCAAAAAAGATTATCGAAACTCTCTTAGACGTCTTGAATAGACAAAGCAAGTCAATAGTTCCTATGCCTTGATATACTCATATGCAGAAGGCGATGCCGACAACTATAGGAAAATGGTTTTCTTCCTACCATGATGCAATTCTTGATCAAATGCAATATTTTGGAAATCTCGAAGAAATTCTCGATCAATCCCCTCTTGGATCTGCTGCAGGCTTTGGAATAGAAAACTTTCACAATGATCGTGAATTGACAGCAAAACTCATGGGATTTTCAAAAGTACAAGAGAATCCTCTCTATTGCTGACTTTCGAGAGGACTTTTCGAACATAATTTTCTTTCTATTCTTGGTAATTTTCTCCTTATATGAGCTCGACTTAATAACGATATTCTTCTTTTTACGACAGGAGAATTTGGGTATCTTTCCCTTCCAGAAACGATGACGACAGGGTCTTCTATCATGCCACAAAAGAGGAATTATGATGTGTGTGAACTTATACGAGGAAAGATATCCATCTTCTTCTGACATGCGGATCAGATGAGGAATATCTATACACATCTGATCGGCGGATATCAACGAGA
>JAVHOR010000059.1:0-3008 GCA_036170175.1 Patescibacteria group bacterium
GATCGTGAGACTATTATAAAAACAATTTTCTCAAAGAAGTATTCGTATATCTTTTGGGAGTGTTTCTATAGTACCGAAATCAGAAATATAGTTCTTATAAATGGCATTCTCAATCTGAGAATAACGAAATTTCTTGTGTCCATGTGACTCAAGAAGGGCCAAAATAGCATCCTCATCATGAATAGAAAACATATTTTTACGCAATTATTATAGACACAATTTCTACACTCACAGAAGCACAACAGCCGTAAAGAATCAAACAATACCTCACATAACTGCCTCAAATGGGGTATGGCCAATAGATTCATTGAGAGGAATACTTGAGTCATTTGTCGTTATCTCATTGAGAACTTTGGCATGGAGACCAGCCTGATAGCGGACATTCATGGCATCATAGATGATGACAATAGAGAACACCAAACATACAAGAAATTCATCACTCCAAGGTCCGTGCTTGATTCCCATTGATGTAGCGAGAGCAATAACAAAGGTAGAATGTGCAGAGGGCATGCCACCACTTCAGAACATTCTATGGATTGTAAACTTTCCCTTGAGTGCATGTATGAAACCCTTCATAAGAATTGCAAAAAGCAGTGCAGAAAATGGTACTGCCAATGTATATTCATGAAAATTAAAATGAAGGGTATCTAAGATCATACGTTATTTAACATCAATAATAGAATATTCTTTTTCTCATGCAGGAGAAATAACTTTGACGCTATCTCCAGCATTTTTTCCGATGAGAGATTTTCCAATAGGAGATTCATTTGATATTTTATTCTCGAAAATATTTGCCTCTTGCGATCCGACGATCATATAGGTAATCTTTTCTTTTTCTGAAGTGAGAGTGACGGTATTTCCCACATTGATTCCAGAGCGTTTTCTTTTTACACTTTTTCCATCATCGATGATATCATAGCTTCCTGGCTTTAGCATTTCTTCGAGCTCTGCAATACGAAGTTCTACATGTGCTTGTTCATCGCGAGCTTCTTGATATTCTGCATTTTCTGAGAGATCACCATATGAGATTGCCTCTTTGAGCTTGTGTGCAATATCGACCCGTTTTTCTTCTCTAAGGAAACGAAGTTCTTCTTGGAGTTCTGCAAGTCAGTCACGAGTAAAGAGTATTTTTCTAGAAGGCATGAGGAAAGAATGGTAAATTATAAATGTATTTAAGGATATTATTTCTTCTTGGAGACACTCTGAATTGGTGTACTTTTACCAAGAAGAAGATCTTTTAGAGTGTTGAATTTTGTTTTTGGTATTTCTAGAGCAATTGACTGGGATTCGAACTCAACGACCATTCGTACGAGTGTATCAGATTTTGGAGGATTCAGATAGAAACTTGGGAAGAGAAATCATTTCGTCTCATTGACTGAGTATACAGTAGGGCCGACGGCACGAATATTTTTGATAAATACATCATATTTGAGGTCTGTGGCAATCATCTTGAGTCAGATTTTCGGGTCTTCATATGTCGAATAAGAGGTACCAATATCAAATATATGAAGATCAAAGATACCGTGATTCTCTCTCAGTATTGGTGTCACTGTGGGCATTATGAGAGAGAGAAATTTTCCTGAGAGTTTTACTGTTTTTGTATTTTCACTTCCTGATTGATTTTGTGTCTCTCAAGTTTTCTGTGTATTTCCATTTTTCTGAGTCAATTCTTGGACGATCCCACTCAGTGTTTTTATCTGATCCTCGAGCTTTATCTGGTTGTGCCAGTAGTCACTGGCATTTATAGTATTCAGAACTTGATTATTATCTGCATTTTGTTTTTTGAGCCATCAATTTCAGTCTTGATTCACAAGATACCAAGATATACTTCCTATAAATATGAGCGCAAGGATGGAGAGGAGTATAAGTGCTATACGCATCGAAGGAAAGTTAGCAAAATTCTCTGGAATACCATTTTTCGATTATTTCTTTGTTTTTATACTTGCAAATTCTATTTCGACAGGAGTATCGCGACCGAGAAGATTGATCATTATTTTTACGACACCTTTATTGGCATTGAGTTCGATGATTTTCCCTTCACTGCCTTCGAATGGGCCATTTTTCACAGTGATATAGTCACCGACTTGCATATCTGTCTTATATTCTTCACTTTTCTCTGTGAGGATTCACTTGAGTTGCTCAAGCTCAGCACCACTTACAGGAACTGGTACAGTACCAGCACCGAGAAATCCAGTCACATTCGGAGTATTACGGACGATATACCATGATTCATTGGTCACAATCATCTGAATGAGAATATATCATGGAAAAATATTCTTCTTCTTTTGTACTTTTTTTCCACCTGCTCTAATAGAGACTGAGTCATGTGTCGGAACGAAAACATCGAGAATAGAGTTCTCAAGACCAAATGCTTCACGACGTTGCATGAGAGATTGGCGAACATTTTCTTCCGTTCCAGAGATTACACGGATTACATACCATTCTCAGAGAGGCTTTGTAGAGAAATCAATCATACAGTTAATGAAGAAATGAAGAAATAATTATCGAACGCTAGAAAAACTAATTTCCTGTCCCAGTGTTTTCTATTCCAGTTGAAGTAACACCAGAATTTGATGCTCTTTTCTTTATTAGAGCTTCTTTAAATTTTTCTGCGTCTGCTCTGGTTGCAAAATCTTCTCCAGATACTGTAGTTTCTGTCACAATAGGAGTATGTTCGAATTGTGCGCGTGCTCACTTGAGTCATTGCTGAATCACGAATCCAAGAACAGCAAGAAGTGCCGCCATCGAAATAATCACACCGACGGTATAATACATGTATTTTTTGCTCTCAGCCTGAGTAGGCCATACAACATGATCGAGCTCTTCGAGAGATTTTTTGATAAATCCAGACATACAAAACAAAAATTAGAGATAGAATGAGGAATTGGCGGAATTATATGGAATTTTGCTCTCCAGTCAATTTCCATTTTAAAATCCCCTCTCGGGGATGTCAATAGGCGAAGTATACAGAAAAAATGAAAAATGCAAGTTTTTAGGCTTTCTTTGAA
>JAVHOR010000060.1:0-2992 GCA_036170175.1 Patescibacteria group bacterium
TCTTATATCTTGAGAAATACATGGGGGGGGGTAGTGTAAGTACGATTGTATTTCTTTCTCAAGCATTATCAAGAAATACTTTCTTACATTCTCACTTTGTGAGAAATCTTTTATGATTTTCGCTCAACTATTTCAAGATAGCATCACGAATCTCAATTCTTCTATCTTCATCATGGAACTTGAGCATATCTGAATTGATAATCACGCCTATTGGAGATCATTTTTCTCTATACGATCTTTGAGCTTTTTTTTCTCAGAAATATCGGAAAATCGAATCCAGAATTCACCAAAAAAAGAAAGATTTTTTCTCTCTCTGACTATATACAATATATTTTTTGTTCTCGGCTTTTTGTCCTTCAGGAATATCCAAAGAGTGATTCGCGGAAAGAAATTGCTCATATATATCTCCTCGAACGAGAATAGGCTTCATATAATATATCCAATAGTAGAGATATATATCATTCTCTATTGCTATCTTCGAAAGATTCATCGCATCGGTCGTGATAAAAAAAGAAAGACAGAAATTCCCAGCCACCGCATTCCCTTTTCTCCAGACTCAGAAAATGGAAAAAAGAAGAGTCACACAAACCCTCACGAGCCACATTCGATTTTTCTCTGTGATAATAAAGAGATCAATGTCTGAATCCTTATGCGTCGCATACATTGAGAGAGAATTCACGATCGCCACCATCTCGACTCATGGAATAAAGCGAAGATATGCAATATACTTCTTTGCACGATCAAGAAGCAATTTCTCATGATCATTTGGCTCAGCTTTCACTCAAGAATATGTATCAAACTGTTTTTTGTATTGGATCATACTCTTTTTTATTTCGCGAGCTGTTGTATTGCCTTGACTGTCCGTATTTCGAGCGAGAGCGTGCTATCGATCTCTCGAAGAACTTCTTCGACGCGTGATTTATCATATCACATCTGACAGAGCGAGCTCATGAGTGCCATATCAGAGGTATTTTTCTGGATTCATGAAGGGGATTTTTTCGAGAAATCGATCGATCATTTCAGATCGACGATAATCTTCTGAGCGGTCTTCTTCCCTATACCAGGAACGGAAGAGAGAATCTTATCATCTTCAAACTGTATTGCCTTCATGAGGCTTTCTCTTCCAAGGCCAAGAAGATTGAGTGCCGTCCTCCCACCGACTCCATTGACCTTCAGAAGATCACGAAAGAGAGATCGCTCATCCATATCGACAAATCCAAAAAGTGACTCGCTCACATCGGTGAGATGATGATGAATCCATATTTCGAGTGAATTCCCGATAGAAGCATGAGAGAGAAGTATCGGAGAAGCAAAAACATCAAATCCGAGTCATGTCCCACGGACTTCGATCGTGAGTGATATGCCTTCGATGGCGAGAATAGTACCAGAAAAATGTCAGAACATAATACAATAAGATTTTCCGTCATCGCGAGCGGAGCGTGGCGATCCAGCCATAAAAGAGGAATATTTGCATTTTACGCAAAGGCAATAGAATAACAACATGAAAATAAAAAGACCAGAAAATCTTCAAAAACAAAAAACTCAAGGAAGAGAAAAATTTCCGAAGTGAGTTTACTCTTTTGTAAATGAGAGAGAAAATTTTGAGTCTGACAAAGAGATTTGAAGTTTTTCAAGAATTTCAATAGATATCTTCGTCGATATCATTGATAACTACGGCGATATGGGCTGGGTACTCGAGTGTATCCTCATGAGTGGGATTGGTACAGTCTGGAATATAGTGACCAATGATACCGTGAAAATGCGCAGATTTCTCGAGAAGAGTGGACATACAATCGAAAATATTTCTGTTATTTCAAAAGAAAAATATAATCCAAAATCAGCATCAAAAGTCATATTCCTTTCACTTCATGCGAATGTGAATCCTACAATCTTTCCAGAATGAACCCTCTTTTTCCGTATCAATTACCTCTCATTCGATCCATGGTATAGAGAAATGCACCTTCAGGAACATATTGCTTCAACTCCAGAAAAAAAAATTATCGAACTCACCTATTCTCCTCTCCCAGGAACATGAGGAGTCTGGCAGTATCCAAAAATAAAAACTTCAAGAAAAGAATGGCTTTCTCACATGAAGCTTGATAAAAACCTAGAACAAAAGATTTGGATTCCTATTTTTGTATATGAGAAAACGCTTGAGAATCTCGATCTCCCTATAGATGAGAATATTGTTATCTTCGAAATTGGTGGAAAAAAGAAAATCCCATGAGCTATATATTTTGACTGGATTCCACGAGACGATTTCTGGGATCTTCTTGACCTCGCAGATATGAATATCATCCGAGGAGAAATCTCTCTGGTACGAGCACTCTCAAGTGGAAAACCATTCCTCTGGGATATGTACAAAGAGCTCGGTGGATGGAATCAGGAAGAATCGGTAGGATTTCTCGACTTCATGAATCAAGGAAATCATTATAACAAAATCCATAACACCATAAATAGTGGCAATCATATCGGGAGAGATGATATACTCTCAATTCAGGAAGAATGGCAAGAGAAAAAGACAGTTCCCCTTCTTGATTTTGCCAAGACTCTCCAAAAAACTCTTGACAGTTTTGATTTTTCCCTATAATCACCGAGCTATCTATATATTTGCCACGGAGTATAGTCTAGTGAGCATCATGAGGCTCACAACCTTGAGATCATCTCAAGAAATAATATATTACCGTAAATACCATATCGCGGAGTAGAGCAGTGGTAGCTCGCAAGGCTCATAACCTTGAGGTCGTGTGTTCGATTCACACCTCCGCAACCATTATAGATTATACACGAACTGTTCGCCAATGTAGCTCAGCTGGTTAGAGCACGGGACTCATAACCCCGAGGTCGGTGGTTCGAGCCCACTCATTGGCACCATTTGACCCTCGCAATCACAAAAACCAAAAATTCCATCAAAAAATGGAATTTTTATTTGTGTTTTTTCATGTTTTCAGGTAAAATGCAAGGGAAAATAACTTATAGAAATATGGCAACT
>JAVHOR010000061.1:0-14353 GCA_036170175.1 Patescibacteria group bacterium
ATCGAAGAGAAGTGAGTCACTTATTGCAGAGCTTGATACAAATATCTGAGCACTGATTGAGATGATCGGGAAGATGGGATAGAGATTTTTTGTATTTCAGCATTTTTCCATATAATCCTTTCAGATTATTTTCCTATCAATAAACAATGCTCACTCGTACGCTTCCCTCTCCTGAAAGAGAAAATTCAGAAAATATCCAAGCTATAACAGAAACTGTCAAAGAGCGAGGATTCTATCTCTATGAATGGATATCTCCAGAAGAGCTTCGCATGACACTCGAACGAGATTATCTCCAGATTGTAAAATGAGCAAGTATTCCTCTTGCTATCATTACTGCAATCGCTGGGTTTATTGGTTTTTCTGCATGAATCCCTGGAGTCATTCTCGCGGTTCTTGCAGTACTTGGGATTTTTTATATCATTATCGGATTCATACTCTCATTCCGATTTTTTTATCGGTCATATCTCTATACTCGTGGCGCGAATGTCGTCATCACTGACAATCACTATGTCTCATGATGAAGGATTATAGAACAAGCAGATAAGAAGAGTATTCAAGAGAGTTTTTGAAAATTCGAAACTATCTTCGACGAACCATTTCTCGGCGAATCGAAACTCGCAGAAAAGAAAGCAAAAGCAAAAACTGAGCTCTTCGATAGTCTCAAAGAAATAGCATCAGGCTGATGAAAAATACTCGAAAATATATGACGATCTCGTGATTCTGGTGGACTTATCGTGGTTATACTTATCGCAGGATTTCTCTATGCAGCAATGATGGGAACGATATACTTTATCGGAATATTTTTTATCTCGCTTTTTGGTCGGATTTTTGCATGGCTCGCGCATAGATATCTCCTCATAGTGAACAACAGGGAACATACAATACAGACGCTTTTCTGAGAAATCAATACAGCATCAGATGCCCTCGAAAGAGAGAAAAGTGAGACAATCAATCTCCTCAGCGATGCGAGTCAGAATGAGTGGAAAGAAAATCTCATGGGGAAAATTAATGATTCTACCGAGCTCCTTGCCAAACTTGCTGGAAGTGCCACAGATGATACGAGAAAACTAAGAACACTTCTCGAGTCATCGCAGTACAAAGATATTTTCAATTTCTCGAAATATGGAAGCTGGGCAAAGAAACAGATCCTCGAACCAATTGAATCAATACTTTTGCTCTTGGGTAAAAATCGTGATACACTACAAAAGACAATCCAATCTCTTGATACTCAGATAAGAAAAATCACAGATCCATCACTTCAAAAGCCTCTCATTCTTCAGAAGGAACGACTCGAAATACAGACCGAAAGCTTCGAAAGAGTAATGAAGATGATGGAGAGTTATAAGGAAAAACTAACAATTAATAATTAAAATATGCCACAAGACACTGGCTTCGATGCCTTTTTCCAAGCAATTACTACTTCCCCAGAATTCAAATCCGCTGTCACAAAAGACTGGAAATGAGATTCTATGGATGCGCTCGAGAAATCACTCCTCGATATGCAATCATGAGTTGCAAAAGCTTCAGATATTATGAAGAATTTGGAGACTACTTTCGAAGTTCCATCAGCCGAAGTATGAAGTCCCAATCTATGAACTGGAACCAAGAATCCGCCAAAGACATGAAATCCTACTGATGAACAAGAAATTCCTCCCCTTGAAGTCCAGCATTTTATAAAAAAAGATGATGCAACATGGGGATTCTCATGAGTTGCTGGTATGGAAGATCTCAAGCAAGAGCTCAGAGATAGTTTTATCAAGCCACTCAAGTTCAAGTTTCTCGTGGAAAGAATGCGGAAAGGGAAAGTCCAAAATAAAAATCAATGAATAACAGAAAATGGGGGTTCGGGGGTAGAAACTGTTTGAGTCAGATGAGAAATACAAAATTGATGAGCAGAGCGAACGAGTTTTTCTACCCCCGAGACTTTTGATACTTTTAGTCATAAAAGTATAGTAAATGATATTTGAAAGAATACAGATCTTCTAGAGAAACTTTATATTGAATATGAGAAATTCAAAATTTCTATTCCGACAGGGATGCTCTTCTATGGGCCACCGGGAACTGGAAAGACATTCATCACCAAGAAGCTCGCAGAAGAGCTCGAATGTGGATTTGTCGCAAAGAATATGGGAGAATTTGGATCATCATATCTCCATCAGACGACCAAGAATATCAAGGATTTTTTCGCATGAGCCAAGAAAGCTGCAGAGAATGAACCGATTATCCTTTTTCTCGATGAGATTGACTCTCTTGTTTCGGCAAGAACCAACAATGTCGATGCGAATAAGGCAGAGGAAGTCTCCCAGTTCCTCCAGGAATTTAATGGTCTTGAATCAGCACCGAATCTTATCGTCATTGCTGCTACCAATCGTCCTGATCATCTTGATTCTGCCATTCTCCGATCCGGAAGACTCGATAAGAAAATCTATCTCGGACCTCCAGATGACATCGCGCGTAAAGCGCTCTTCGAAATGTACATAGATAAAAAATGACGTCCTCATGGAAAGCTCGATTATGATGAGCTCTCAAAACTCACCAAAGATTATGTCTCGGCAGATATTGAGACCATCTGTGATGAAGTCGCTCGTGATGCGAGTCAGAATCTCCTCGAGCTCATCGATGAGGCAGAAAGTGGCACTCTTCCAGAAAACTTTGCCAAGAATACGGAGATTACTATGAAGTCACTTCGTGCAACTATCGCAGAGACTCCATCCAGTATCAAGATGGTAGATATGAGTATATATGAAAGCTGGCTTGAGAAAATTAAGTAGAAAATATGGAAGACTTATTTTTAGAAGACATACCAAAAATCATTAAGGAAGAGTATAAAGATTCTGGACATTATTTTTTGTCCACTGTATTTCTTGTTGCCCTATCAGAACCAATACTCATTTTTTCCGCTTGGGGATTCTTTGTTGCACAGACTGAAGATAGTTCTTTGAGTATGAAAATGATTTCCTTATGAATTTTCTCTGTTGCCCTGTTGCTCATATTTGGGTGTTATGTATTTTTTTATCGATTTAAATTGATTAAAAAAATTCATCATTTATTCGAAATATCCAATACTGAAACAGATATTCAAGAAATTCTAACACAGATTGAAGATATTTATCAATTTTTCACTCATAAAAAAATATTTTTTAGCTATATGACCTCTCAAATGGGGAAAAATGGAACAATAGCACTACAAAGAATTCAGGAACAGAAAAAAAAGAGCTGGTGAGCTATTATAAAATTTTTAGTAATTTTTTTAAGAAAACTCTCGATTGATCTACAAGATCAAGTAACAAAACAAAAGCAAACTCTCGAACAAGCCAAGTCTGAAGTTGAAAAAAATATCCAGTGAACAGGTGAACTTGCCCAAGTCTCTGATCTTCAGAAAGCTCGACTGGATCGACAGATTGAGCAATTCGAAGAACTCCAGAGAATACTCGTGAAAGTATAAATGTTCATTTTTTGGAGAAAAAGAAAATATGTGTTAATATGATTCTATAAATATTTTCTATGATCATCGAAAATCTCTTCAAGGAATGCGTCGCAAAAGGCGCTTCAGACATCCATATCAAAGAATGAGAACCATTCATGTTTCGAGTGGAGTGAGAGCTCATAAAAGGTGCTATTGATATACATCCCGATAAGATTATGATGTTCGACTTTCTTTATACGCTTCTCTATAAGAAAAAGGAGAGAATTTCAGAATTCAAGCACAATTTCGAAATTGACTTCGGATATGTAAGTAAGGATGGCTCTTCCTATCGAGGAAATGCGTATATGTATATGGGGAAGATAGCACTCGCACTTCGCCGTATTCCTGAAGTTATCAAGAATCTTGTAGAGCTCGGTATTCCAAAAAGTATGTCAAAGGTTCTTCAGTCAAGGCAATGACTTTTTCTTATTGTCGGACCTACAGGAAGTGGAAAGTCGACGACTATGGCGTCCCTTCTTGAAGGAATCAATGAATTTCGAAGTGAACATATTATCACGATCGAAGATCCTATAGAATATATTTTCAAGAATAAAAAATCACTCTTCTCCCAGCGAGAAGTCGGAAGAGACACTCTCACATTCTCACATGCAATACGATCTGCCATGCGTGAAGATGCTGATATTATTATGATTGGTGAGATTCGTGATGCTGAGACGATGGAAGTTGCTATGAATCTTGCTGAGACAGGACACCTCGTATTTTCGACGCTCCATACATCAGGAAGCGTACAGACAATCAGTCGTATGATACAGTTTTTCCCTTCTGAGATCGAAGATCAGATACGCACACGAATCTCTGATTCTCTTATCGGAGTCATGTCACAGAGGCTTATTCCTCGAGTAGATTGAGCATGACGTATCGCCATCAGAGAAGTTATGTTTGCAAATTCAGCAATTCGAAATCTGATAAATAGAGGTGACCTCACTCATATCCCAAATGCTATCGAGACTGGATCAAATGACGGAATGGTTACAATGAAGTTTTATGCTGAATCTCTCAGAAAGAAAGGTATTATCGAAGAAAAAGACTATAGAGGATACTTCATTGATGAGGATAAAGAAGTAAGTGAATAAAATCGCAGAGAGTTCTCATATACCATCTTTTCTATCACTCATTTTTCTTCTCCTCGAAGTTGACAAAGTTTTTCAAGAATATATCTCGTATTTGCGGGCTCATTTACTGTTCCACGGACTTCTTGTGGTGAAAGAAACGGACTATCTGTCTCTATAAGAATTCTATCGAGAGGAATTTTCATTGCTGCTTCCTGAATTTTTTGAGAATTTTTATAAGTGAGTATTCCCGAGAATGAGAAATATATCTCGTCAGAAAATTCGAGAAGTTCATGAGCAAAATCCCAGTCTTCAGAAAAACAATGCATAACACATCGATGAATCTGATTATTTTTCATAAATGCAAGTGTATTATCACGAGCATCTCGAGTATGGATGACGAGAGGAAGATTATATTTCTTGGCAAGTTCCCACTGGATCAGCCACCATTTCTTTTGATTTTCTTTTTGTTGTTCTTCTTTTCAGAGAGTGAGATAATGATGGTCAAATCCTGTCTCACCAATAGCGACGATAATATCTCTATTTTCGATTATGAGTTTCTCGAAATTCTCAACTATCAATTCTCAACTATCAATTATAGATTGATCTTGTGCTGTCTCAGGATGATACCCAATTGTCGCATAGAAAATACCAGGAAATTGTCGAGCAAGAACAATAGCTTTTTGTGATGACTCGACATCACAGCCAATCTGTATGGCATGTGTGATAGAGTGTATCTTCATATTTTCGACTATTTCTCAGATACGAGATTCCATCGTATCCCAATAACAATGAGAGTGTGTATCAATAATCATATTTTAATAAGTGATTTTCCATATGTCTCCTGCCGAATCAATATATGCGGGAACATTTTCATAGAAAATAAATCCAACAATTTCCCTTCCCTTTTCTAGAGTATGAATAGTTGTACTTTTCCTATCCAATAGAAGGAGAAGTGATTCAGAACTTTCTATATTCTGAAGAGACTTCTTTTCTCTATCAGCTGCAGCAAGATATCCAAGTCTGTATTGTGGAGAGAGATCAATATAGTCTCGAAATCGTGGATTTTCTTCCCAACCAAAAGAGGATTGAATAAAAACTCAATTCGTTGTCAGAATCTTCCATGTATTATCACTATATTGAATAATCTTGACGTCTTCAGAATACGGGAAGTTTGCAGAAATACTTCCATCAAGAGAAATCAAAAATTGATTATTTAAGTCTCTCTCAAGGATAAGAAACTTCCCCGAAATATCCAATATGGCCTTCTTGGGAACAAAAGGAAGAGAGAAAAGTGGGCTAAAAATATCTGGTGTGAGGATTCCTACTTCGCTTCCATTCTGAGTCTTACGTGTTGCATATATTTTTCCACTGGGAATCTGGGCAATACTCATAAATGATCCTGTAAAATGAATATTCGCATTTTCTACAAGACTTTCCGCAAGAGCTTGATCTCACTGGGAAATTTTTCCTACTTTTTCAAATATTGGATTCTTTTCGAGGTGAACAAGATATTTGAATTCTTCTTTTTTCGAGAGAGAAATTACATCCTCTATTGTCGACATTCATGAAGAAGAAAGAGTCAAAGTATAGCGAAGTGGAGGAATCGGTGAGAATATACATGAAGACAAACAAGTACTCTGATATTCAAATATTTTATCAGAAAAAGGAAGATAAGAAAAATCAAGAGTTCCTCGCAAATGTACAGTAAAAGGAGAATTCCCAGAATCAGAAAGAAATACTATCGAACTCACTTGGTCTCTATAGAAATACCAATAAGCATAGAAAGGAAGTCCAAGAAGGAGAATAAGAATGAAGATAGCGAAAAGTCGAGAACGCATAAAAGATTTGCAATTGTTGATATTATAGACAGAATCATTAAAAAGCAAACTATGCTCAACCTCTACCAAAAGACATTTCATGATTCTTCTATGACTCTTCCTGCTATAATGGATGAAGAGAGTGCGCTTGATTGTATAAGGATAATAAGCCATATTCATATAACATCATTTGAAGAATATACAAGTGAGAATCTCTCAAGTATTTTTCTCTACCAAAAACAAGAAGATAAGAAACATCTCTCCATTCTCGATATTCGACGATTTCTTCGCGATATTTCAGAACGTCCTTATGAATGAAAGGCTCTCTATCTTCTCAGAGATTTTGATGAAGCGACACCAGAAGCAATGAATGCAACATTGAAAATTCTGGAAGAACCACCACCCTATGCTATTATAATACTTATAGTGAAGAATCCTGAGTCCCTGCTGGAAACAATACGATCCCGTTGTTTTCTCTTTTCTTCTTTTCAACAAAGAAATCTTCTCGAAGATGAGAAGAAAAAATGGATTGAATTATATTTTTCTGGGGAAAGTACTTCCCTCATGAGCTATTTCTACAATGAAAAAATTGCAAAAGATGAAGCTCAAAATATTCTTCTCTATGCTTCAAAATATGCTTCAAAAGATATTATAGAAAAGATTGAAAAGGCCCTCACAGAACTCTTTACTATCAATGAAACTCCGCGAAATATACTTGATCGTGTATTTCTCTAGAGTAATGTTTATCATATATACACATAAGGGTATATAAGGTAATATTTACTAGGAATATAAATCCATATATATTATCTAAAGATTCTTGTATACAAAAATGTATCAAGAACACTTTTTTATAAAATCTCTAGTCGAAATAGTGATGTTCTTTTGACTCCTAAGCGAGTTTTGATATATTGATATGGTTCTATATTCACCTCTATGTCATCTCCTAAGAAAAATCCACCCAAAGATCCTTTGTCAGAAACAAAAAGAGAGATATTTTTCTCAACTGAAGAACGTCCATGAACACTCATAATTGTAGAGTGATCTGACGGTTCTGGAAAGTCAACTCAGCTTCTTATTGCTAAGAATCTCCTTGAATCGAATGGGTTCTTCTGTGTACATAGTATATGGAATTCATCAATTAAGATTCATGGGATGCAGAAGAAAGTCAAGAAATCTGATCTTCATATGCCTGCGGCGGTATTTGATACTATCTACGCAGCTGATTTTATAGAGCGATATATCACTGAAATGCGTGGAGCACTCCGAGCTGGTATGGTCGTTCTTTGTGACCGATATATGTATACAGCTCTTGCAAGAGGATATGCTCGTGGGCTCAAGATGGAACACCTAAAGCCATTTTATGATGCTTATTTCCCCGTTCCTGATATGGCATTCTACTTCCGTATCTCGGTCGATATTGCCGCCCAACGTGCAATAGGTCGTAATCCTCTCAAACACTACGAGGCTGGTATGGATGTACGCTATTCAGAAAACATTATTGAGAGTTTCAAGAAATTCCAGACAAAAGTCATAGAAGGATATGATATTCTTGCAGAGAAGAATGGTATGTATATCATTGATGGTACAGCACCCGTATATAAAACAACTCCTCTCTTCATTGAGAAAATTGCTGATTATTTTGAGAAAAAGTATGGTATTCGCCTTATGTGAATCCGTCCTTCTACAAAATAATCTGAATTCTCTATTTTAATCATTCTTATGCGCCCAAATATAAGTAACTGTCATGCTCTTCCTGGAACTCTTATCATTTTCGAAGGACCAGATTGATCTGGGAAAACCACAGAAATACGAGCCCTCAAGAAACTTCTCGAAAAAGAAGGAAAAAAAGTCACTGTTTCTTCATGGAAGAATGCTCCTGTTCTTGGTGATTTTCTCAAAACAAATGAAGCACTTAAAAAGATAGATGAACGAATCCTTCCAGAAACAAATCTTTTTCTTCAATCTGCGGATCTTCTTTATCGTATAGAACGAGTAATTATTCCTGCACTCAAAAAGAATAATTTTGTAATATTAGACCGCGGACTTCATACACTTACTGTACGAGGACTCGCTATTGGTATGAGTGAACACCAACTCCATGATGGACTTCTCTGGTGGAGAAATAGTATCTATCGTGAACTCTTTGACTCCGCTATCACTGTAGCTGTAAATGTATCTCTTGAGGAATCACTCAAGCGTCTCCAAAAAAGGGTAATTGAGGAGAGATTAAAGACTGGATCTGTCAAGAAATCTGAATGAACACTCCTTGCTCTTGACTTTATTAATAGTATTGTCTACTCTGCTGAATGAAAAAAGATGACGCGAAACGATAAAAAGGCATTTATCAGAAAAACTCAGTGAGCAATCATAGAGGCCTATACAAAAGTATTTGCTAATGAAAAAGGGAAGATAGTACATCTCAATGGTGAACAAAGTGTCAAAGAAGTAACTACTTCAATGAAAAGACTTCTTGTTGATGCTATACTCTAAAAATAGCTATTCATAAAATAGACGCTCATTCTCATTGAAGGTCTATTTTTTATATTGCTTTCCCCAGGAAATAGATATTATGTGAAGTATGAATTTGATTACTTCTCTCGAAAATTTTCTCACATATCTAAGGCTTCATAAGGGCCGAAGTATACGAACACTTGAGCAATATGAATTCCATCTCTGGAGACTTTTTCGTTCACTTGTACCAATTTTATGAGAGTACGACTCTCTGCATCGTGAAATATTTCTTGATACAAATCCTCAGAAAAGATGAGAAAATAGAATCCTGCGAATAAAATTAAAAAGTCTTTGTGCTATCAATGTAGAAGAAATCACAAAAAATGATATTGATAACTTCCGACTTGATCTTTCGAAAGATGGCCTTTCGATAGGATCAATCAATGCTCATATTATCACCTTTCGATCTTGGCTCAAATATCTCAAAAAGGAACAAATCGGATCTATAGACCCAACTATCCTTGATCTCATGAAAGCACCCGATAGAGAGGTCATTTTTCTATCAAATGAAGAGATTATAAGATTCTTCGAAATTATCCCACAAAAGGAACAAATTGGGATTCGAGACTTTGCTATATGTCAATGTATATATGCGACTGGTCTTCGTATCTCTGAGCTTACTGCTCTCGATAGAAGTGATGTGAATTTCGAGACTATGGAATTTGCAGTACGAGGAAAATGAGGAAAAATCCGAGTCGTCTATCTCACTCCTGAGGCAAAAGATGCAATAGAAAGTTATATCAAGACAAGAGATGATGATTTCTCTCCACTTTTTATACGCCATAATTATTCCAAGGAAAATATAAAAAGTATTGATCTTAATAACGCTACTATGCGATTGTCCCGATTCTTTATTACCAATATGGTCAAGACATATGGCCTCAAAGCGGGTATATTCAAGAATCTCCATGCCCATACACTTCGTCATTCATTTGCGACAACGCTTCTCACCAATGGTGCTGATATTCGTATTATCCAGGAACTCCTCGGGCATGCTTCGATCACGACAACTCAGATATACACCCATGTGACCAATCCAAAACTCAAAGAGGCACACAAGAAATTCCATCATAGCCCAACCGACTAAAATGAATCTATCACTCAGAATAGCGAATTACATCAGTCGATATGCTCCATCAGCGAAAAAACTCTGAGAATATTTGTGAAAGAAAAATTATAAGGGAGATATTCATCTTCTTCTCAAGGAAATTGGATATAGCGAAGAACTTATGCTTAAGCTTTGGATGAGAACATTTATAGCAAGAGGCATTTGAGAAAGAGATATCAAAATAAAACTCCTGAAGAAGTCGTTTCCAAAAGAAGCAATATGAAAGACTCTTGATATTTTCACAAATGAGGTCCATTCATGGGAAAACTATGAAAGAGAGATTATTCAAAAAATTGATAGTCTTCTTGCCCGAGGAAAATCGAGACAATATATTACCATCATGCTCTGTGGAAAATATCCATATTTCAAAGATAATATTTTCGAAATTCTCGAAAATACTTCTGATAAAGAAGGTCTCAAGAAAGAAGTAGAAAAATATAGGAAGAAATACAACCTCTCTGATAGATGAGAAAACCAGAAATTTTATAATGCTCTCCAAAGAAAATGATTTTCCTATAACTCTATCAAAAACATACTAAATGAAGAGGATGAGTCACTTCATATCTCATAGCGTCCGAATCCGAACAAGCTCAACTCATGGAGGATTTTCTCCAGTATATTGTGCAGGAATACAGATACGAGTGAAGCCAAGCTTTGCAGCTTCATATATTCTTTTCTCGAGAAAATAGACATTCTTCACGACTCCAGTCAATGATACCTCTCCAAGAAATATAGTCTTACCGAGAGAAATATTCGACTTCGAACTCATCATGGCAGCGACACAGGCAAGGTCGACTCATGGCTCGGAGAGGGAAAATCCTCGACCGATATTCATATAGACATCATAACTCTCAAGTTTTATATCAGTGAATTTTGTCATCACAGCAATAAGAAGTTCGAGTTTTCCTTGTGGTACTCATCGACTTGATCGTTTCGGGTATCAGAATTTTGTATAAGTTGTGAGTGCCTCAATCTCAATAAGAAGTGGCCGATTCCCTTCTATTGTGAGTGTTAGTGCACTTCCAGCAAGAGTACTTGTCGTAGCATCTATGAATTCAAGTCCAGGATTCGGAAGGTCGATAAGTCCTGATTCTTCCATGCGAAAAAGACCGACAGCATCAGTTGATCCAAATCGATTCTTGAGTGCACGAAGAATTCGATAATTCTCTGTTCGTACTCATTCAAGAAAAAGAACAACATCCACAAGATGTTCGAGAGATTTTGGTCCACCGATTGATCCATCCTTTGTCACATGACCGATAAGAAGAATTGACTTTGTGCTCGTTTTCGCGATCTCCATATATACCTCTGTCATTGCTCGTATCTGATTTATACTCCCCGGGGTTCATTCAAGATTCTGACTCGAAAGGACAGAAAGGGAATCAATTATAATAATATCACTTTCAGAAGCTCGTATCGTCAGGACAATATCATCAAAATTACTTTCTGTAATTATACGAATACTTTCATGGGAAACACCAAGTCGTCACGCTCGTGCTGATATCTGTCATATGTTTTCTTCTCCTGAAATATAGAGTACTTTAGATCCATGAACCGCATACCACTCACTCATCTGAAGTGCAAGAGTAGATTTCCCTATTCCTGGTTCTCCTGAAAGAAGGACAAGACTTCCTGTCGTCAGTCATCATCCGAGAACTCCATCAAGCTCCCCGCTGGAACTTTGTAATTTCGTGAAATTATTTGAATCTTGAAAAGAGAGCTTCTGTGTGTCTTGTATTTTTGCAGAAGAAGAACCTTTTCATCTTCCCTTCTTAATCTCTCTTGTCTCTTCCAGAGTATTCCATTCGCCACACTGCGAGCATTTTCCTGCCCATTTAAAATGTGTCGTATGGCAAGAAGAGCAGATAAACATACTAAAGAAAGTTATACAATATCATCTTTTCTTACTGTCGATGGTTTCTTCGTTGGAGATTTTTTGACAGAAACCTTCTTGGATTTTATTTCTCATTTTTCTGCCTTCTTTGCAAGAGCCTTCTTTGCAAGAGCTTTTGCATGTTCGAATTCATCGACTTCTTCTTCAAGATCTTCAATCCTATCTTCTTTTCTTCGAAGAAGTCTCCACGCTATAAAGATAACAAGGATAATAAGAAGGATCGCTCAAAAATTCAATCCTTTATCAATAAAGTTGTATTTCACATAAATATCTTTTTCAAGATCAAAAGGGACAGCAGTATTATTTTCTCCAAGATATTCAAGGTGAATTTTTGCATGGATTTTTCTTGAAGCTATAAATATTTTGAGCTTCTCCCATGGTAAGAGGTATCGAGCATTCTCTTCCGTAAGGCTACTATAATATGCTCATGGAGAAAGAAATTTGATCACAGACTTTCCTCATTCGATTGTCTCATAGGCAAATCCCTTCCAAATGATAGAAAATATACGATCCGATCATGGAAGAACATTTCCCCCTTCATCATTGATAGGAAGATAATCGACAACTTTTTCTCACAGGAATACTCATTCTGGAGATTTGAGAGACTCTTTTCCGATTTTCTTAAGAAGCGTTCCATCTTCATCATAGAGTTCAATACGCCCGACAGGAAGAATGTGGATATTTCCAGCATTGGTGACCGGTATAGTGAAGCTCACGGAAAAGTCAGATGTATCGATAAGAATAGGTGAATCAATTCTTGGATCCAATTCTGCTATCATGCGCTTGAGCCATGCTTCCCACGTCGTAAGAGATTGAGGGTTTTTTAGTATATCAGTGTTCCCATCTGGCGCGCTAAAAAGTGGAGTTTCAATCTCTATTTCTCCAAGAGAAGTATTGTATACAAGCTTTCCTGGAACATTCACAAGAAGGAGAACTCATGCTCGACGAACCATTTTCACTGTATTTCCATCAGCACTTCCATCAGGATTATTGAGGAATATTGCTCCATAATGCCCTCCAGGTATAGCATCTGCTGGAGGATTGACAGAGAAATTAATCTTTTTCTCTCATTTCGCTGGAACAGTAAACCGTGTCGCTCATTCAAACTTGATCCAAGTCGCAAGACTCGTAGAATCAACTCATGATCATACCGTTACTCTACATTTCGGTGTCCCTACCTTATCATCTGCAAAACAATCTTCCGCCGTCAGATATATAGTATAGGAAACGTCGGAGTTATTAAAAAATGTAATTGTCCGACTCACGGTCTTCCCTGTTCCGACACTAAATTCATATTTGATAGGAGAGACTCCCATATCGACACGAGATCATTCTCAGAGCGCAAATACTGCAATAGGAAGTATAAAAGAGAAAATAAGAATCAGTCGAAATAACTTCATAGAAATAAAGTGATAAGAAATACTACGCTCATAATAGAGAATACGATTAAAAAAGCAAAAAAGTCTTCTCGCTTAAGAAGACTTTTTTGGAAATTTATGAAGAAACTAGAAGTTTCCTGTTACTGTCACGATGACAATATCTGAATAATCCCCTGCTGGAGTCTGTGCATTTGGTTGCGCTGAGATACTGAATGTAATATCATCTACTCATGAAAGTGGCTGTGGACGAGTCGATGTGTAGAGTGTATAGTTGGTAACACTACTATTGACTTCAGTATTGAGGGTTCCTGATTGGGTAAATCCAGGCGCTGTTGAGTCAGTCGCATTGGCAACAGAAAGAAATTTATAACTATCGGCAAATCCGTCAGCTACAAGTGAGTTGATCACAATAGATCCACTAGAAGAACTTGTAAGTCATCCATTTGTAGAGCGAGCTGTGACGGATGCCCCATTGACAGCATTTGTGCCAAGTTCAATACTAACAGAGCCAGTTGATGCTGTAGAACTTGAAAGATTTCCAAGGGCGATAGTACCAGATCCAGAAATTGTCATATTGAGAGTCGGAAGAACACGAGCTGTGACGAGAATACCATTAATTGTACCAGAAGCACTCGATCCAATAAATGTATCATTCCAATTGATTGGAGCTGTAAGTGCACCACTTCAGACGACGGTACCGGTACCAATCTGAGAAGCAAATACAAGAGAAAGATTTGTAGTAAGAGCAATAATGCTGATCCCTACTACGATCGAGCGGAGGAACTTCATATCTACCTTGATTAGAAAATATCTATAGAAATCCTAGCACAGTTATTTTGACTAAGCAAAAAAATCCCACCATTTCGGTGAGATTTTTTATCTATATATTGGATAATATATTAGAAATTTCCTGTGACAGTGAGAACAACCACATCTGAGTAATCTCCTGCAGGAGTTTCGATAGATGGCTGTGCTGTGACAGTAAAGCTAAAATCATCAGTCGTAGGGGAAAGAACCTGTGGCTTATTTGAGCTATAGAGAATATGGGAAGTTGTATTATCATTTACTTCAGTATTGAGAGCTGCTGTCTGTACGAAGCTCG
>JAVHOR010000062.1:0-2983 GCA_036170175.1 Patescibacteria group bacterium
AAAGATAATTTTCTCAATGTATCATTTTTTGATGATATATCGCTATATAAGTAGCAATATTTGTATAAAAATAACTACTTATTATATGTAGAAACATTTTCATTTGTTCTTGTAAAAGTTTGACTCAATTCCAAGAAAATATATTCTTATATGGAATACACTCTTATTTTTATATATGCAACGTTTTTTTGGAATACAGAAACAGCTCCTCGATGTGAGCTTCTCTCAGGTACGAGAGATATTCGATACTATTGATTTTAGCGAGAGGCTCATCGGGATTGTATGACCTCGTTGAGTAGGAAAGTCTACTATCTTGATACGCTATCTTTCCTCACAAGATATTAGCAGATCACTCTATATATCGGCAGATAGTATATATTTTCTCGATACGACACTACTTGATTTTGCTCTGCGATTCCATCGTGAATATGATGGGAAGATTCTCCTGATAGATGAGATTCATAAATACCACAATTGGCAACAAGAGCTCAAAAATATATATGATAGTATTCCTACACTTCAGATAATTTTCTCTGGAAGCTCAAGTATCGATCTTACCAGTGGAAGCTATGATCTCTCACGTCGAGCAAGACTGTATCATCTTCATGGATTCAGTTTCCGTGAATATATCAACTATCAGTATCACCTTGATATTCCATGATATTCTCTCTCTGATATACAGAGAGATCATCTTTCGATTACGCAGAAGCTCCCTAATATTCCTATTATAAAATATTTTCGAGAATATCTCGAGATGGGGTATTATCCCTATTATGTGAATGAGAAAACTCAAGATAACACGAAAATACTTGAAACCGTGAACAAGACTATTTATGATGATATTGCAAATTATTATAGCCTCAAGACAGAGAATCTGATTTTTTTTAAGAAAATTCTCAATTATCTCTCTGTCATGGAACCATGAGAAGTGAATACAAATAAGATATCAAAAACGCTTGAAATCGACAATAAAACTGTGAATAATTACTTGGAAATACTAGAAAAATGAGGACTTATTCGGTTCCTACTCCAAGATGTTCATGGATATAATATTATGAAAAATACATCCAAGATATATCTCGAAAATACAAACATTCTCTTTGCTATGAATGCAGGCTTGATGAAAAATATTAATATAGGAACCATGAAAGAAAACTTCTTTATAACAGCACTTCAAAATAGTAATCAGAAAATTTTATTTAGTAAGATTGGTGATTTTATGATTGATGAGACAATATTCGAAATTTGATGAATGAATAAAACATTTAAGCAAATATGAAAAATGAAGGATAACTCGTTTTTAGTATTGGATGATATTATCGTGGGCAAGACTGGAGTTATTCCACTTTATTTATTCTGACTACTGGTATCAAAGTAATGCTAAAATAGTAGCCTTACTACCAATTTTTATGCAAATTTTAGTAGTATAAGGTTTCGCTTCTTGATATTTCAGACTTTTGCCTCAAGTTTTATGCTTTCTTCACCTTTGCAAGGAAGAATCCTTCTGTCTCATCGCTTGGCAATACCCGAACTGCTTTTTTCATTTCTTCTCCATATTCAGATTTACCAAAAGAAGTAATTCCACTTCTCCACCATGATTTATATGAAAGTCATATTTCTATAGGCTCGAGATGTGCATCAGGACATGCCTCGAGAAAACGAGATATTACTCATTCATTCTCCTCTGGTGCGAGGGTGCAAGTCGAATAGACGAGAGTTCCTCCCACCTTGAGACAAGAGAATGCATGTGAGAGAAGATCATACTGAAGTTCTGCTTTTTTCTGAATATTCTCGAGGGACCAGAAGTCATAAGTTTTCTCATTCAAGAGAGAGATACGCCCCTCAGCACTACATGGTGCATCGAGAAGGACACGATTTAATTGATAATGGATAATGGATAATGGATAATTATTGATACAATTTTTTTGATGTTTTATTATCAATCGTCAATCGTCAATTAGCCATTTTTTTGCATCCATCTTCACTCACTCGATGATAGTCGCTCACTGAAGAACAGCATTGTGCATGAGTTTATCATAGCGAATCTGATTTTGTTCGAGAGCGACAATCTTCCCTTCATTTTTCATCATCATAGCTATCTGTGTCGTCTTGGATCATGGTGCCGCACAGACATCGAGAATAGTATCACTTGTCTGTGGGTCAAGTGCGAGGACAGGAAGCATCGATGAGAGTGACTGGAGATAGATTTTTCCAGAGTAGAAGGCATCAGTTCCCTTCATTGTATAGTCATCTTTTCGATCAAAAAAATACACTCATGAAACTTCTTCAAATTTCTCAACTTGGATTCATTTCTTTTCGAATTCTAAGAATACTTCCGTACCATCTCATTTCAGAGTATTGATACGAAAAGATCACTTCCTCTCATGAGAAAATGCTTCGATGACGCTATCGTAATCAGTCGAGAGAATTGTCTGAAGTCGAGATGTGAGGAGTTTTGGAAACAAGGTGGGGAAATTAATTGGAAGAACCCACAACAACTTTTGCGTGACGAAGGACTCGGTCTCTGAGCAAGTATCCTTTTTCAAATTCTGTAATGATCTTTCCAGATTCACCTGGTGCTTCAGCCATCACGTCATGACGATCTGGATCGACCTCATGTCCGACAGATTCAAATGCGCTCACTCATTGGGATTCTAGGTATTTCTGCATAGTTACAAGGACAGATCGAACTCCATCGACAAAAGTATCCCCTTCTATTCATTCCTTGAGCTTTACAGCACGTTCAAGATTATCTACTTGAGTAAGAAATGGAAGGAGGATTTTTGTAGAGAGAAAATGTACCATATCAGTTTTATCTCGCTCAGTTCGCATGACAAAATTCTGATAATCAGCCTGGGAACGAGCAAGCGAATCTTGAAGACGCTTAATTTCTTCATTTGGATCTATTTGTGCCGAAGGATTTCCTCATGAAGAAGATTCTTCAGAAACAAAATAAGCCCATACAAAGCCATATACAAAAACC
>JAVHOR010000063.1:0-14231 GCA_036170175.1 Patescibacteria group bacterium
CCCTCTCCTATAGGAGAGGGGAAACTCGTACCATCCCCCTTCTCTGAAGGAGAAGGGGTTAGGGGATGAGGTATTGCAACCTATCTTCATATTTCCAATCCTGAAGATCTTCCGAAGCCTGGAACATATATTCACATCGAAGAGCCGATAGCAAAAGTCGAGATGATCACACCAAATGAATATATCGGAAACCTCATGAGTCTAGCACAAGAAAGGCGCGGAATATTCAAAAATCAGACCTATCTCGATGCCAATCGTGTCGTACTCCACTATGAAATACCGATGAGTGAACTCGTCGGAGATTATTATGATGATCTCAAGAGCCTATCAAGCGGATATGCAAGTCTCCACTATGAGCCAATACGCTATAAGATAGATGATATTGTGAAGCTCGATATCCGCGTCGCCTGAGATATCGTCGATGCGTTTTCTATGCTCGTCCATCGTACTCGTGCCCGAACTTTTGGTGGACGAATTTGTGAGAAGCTCAAGGAAAATATCCCAAAGGCACAATTCGCGATCGTCATTCAGGCTGTCATGGGAAGTGATGTTGTCGCTCGTGAAGATATCTCCGCTCTACGAAAAGATGTCACTGCGAAGCTCTATGGAGGTGATATCACTCGCAAGCGCAAGCTCCTCGAAAAGCAAAAGGAAGGAAAAAAGAAAATGAAACAATTTGGAAGAGTAAGTATTCCTTCAGAAACTTTTATAAATATATTGAAGAAATAGCTGATTCAAATATTGCCTCGAAGGATAGAAAAACTTGCTTTTTTACAAATTTTCGTAGTATACACGCACTTTTATAAATTTATATTTATTCTATGGCAGAACGCTCACTCATTATCCTGAAGCCTGATACAGTTCACCGCGGTCTTATCGGACAAGTCACTGCTCGCATCGAACAGCGTGGATTCAAGATTATTGCCATGAAGATGGCTCTCGTCTCTCGAGAAAAGCTCGACGAACACTACGGTCATCTCACATCGAAGCCATTTTATCCTGAGATTGTTGCCTATATGACTATGGGTCCTGTAGTATTCATGATTGTCGAAGGAGATAATGCTGTCGGTGGTATGCGCCAACTCTGTGGTGCTACTGACCCAGCTCAAGCTGCCATGGGAACTATCCGTGCTGACTTCGCGACAACAATTCGATATAATCTTATTCATGCATCTGACTCTGTAGAGAATGCTCTCGTTGAAGTGAAGAGATTCTTCGATGAAGATGAGATTTGTGCTTTCGAAAAGAAAGTAATTCAATAATGCGCTCCTCAAATAATTACACTACATCTCACTTCTGTGTTCTAGCAGATCCTCGCGAAACTCGAAGAGTCGATACATACTTATCGGCTCTTTTTCCTGAAAAATCTCGAAGCTATCTCCAGAAAATGATCGAAGAGGGGAATATCCTCGCCAACGGTGAGAACTTCACAAAAAATAAGAAAATCTACCGATGAGATGTGATCGAAGTGAGATGGAAAGTAGAGGCTATGGAACTGCTTGCAGAGGATATGCCACTCGATATCATCTATGAAAATGATGACTTCGCAATTATCAATAAAGATGCCGGTATCAATACTCATCCGACACCATGAGAAGAGGGAAGAAAAGGAACTCTCGTCAATGCGCTTCTCTATCATTTCAAGAATCTCCCTCATCCCCCAGCCCCTTCTCCTTCAGAGAAGGGGAGTGATTATTATTATTCTCCCTCTCCTTCAGGAGAGGGTCGGGGTGAGGTGGTCATCAATGGTGTCGAACGTCCTGGTATAGTACACCGTCTCGATAAGGATACAAGTGGGGTCATTCTCATCGCAAAAAATGATAAAGCAATGCATGCTCTCCAGCTCAAGATAGCAAAACGAACTATCGAAAAAACATATCTTGCTCTCGTTGTATGAATTGTAAAAGATAAGGAATGATATATTGAATCTTTTATTGGAAGAGATCCATATGATCGCAAAAGAATGACAACACTTGATCCAAATAATCCAAAAATAGCTAAGACAAAGTTTCGCAATAAGTGAATTATTGCTGATAAATACACACTCCTCGAGGTTGATCTCATGACAGGGCGTACTCATCAGATACGAGTCCATCTCGCATCTATATGATATCCAATTGTCTGAGATAAAATCTATGGAAATATAAAAGCAAATAAAGAAGCTCTCAATAATTATGGACTCACTCGACAATGGCTCCATGCATGGAAACTTCAGTTCAATCTCTTTGGACAAGACTATATGTTCGAAGGGGAGCTCAAAGATGATCTCAAAAAATTCCTATAAAAGTTTCTTTTTCTAGAATTTTTCCATATACTACTATTCATGAATCTCAGACAAAAAAGACTTGCTGATGCTATACGCCAGTATGCAAGTGAAGACATACAAGAATTCGAAGAATTCCATACACATGATTTTGGTATCATCAGTGTTATCGAAGTAGAAATAAGTCCTGAATATGAATATGCTGATATTTATATTACCGCTCAAAATAATGAAGAAAATCTTCCACATTTTCTTGCTCCATGTGGAAATGGTACCCGAAAAAGAATTGTAAAAGACTTTTCTCTAAGAAAGACTCCACAACTTCGCTATAGAGTAGGAAAAAAACAAAAAAATACTTCCGATATACTTTCCCTCATTCATTCGCTCGATACTCAGTATGGCCTTTCTCGCGAAAATTCGTAACTTCATAAAACGCTATCAGAATAGGGATTTTCGTACCTCTCTTCAAAAAGAGAAAAACCAGAAATATCTTTTTCGTGGAAATGATTTTTCTCATTCACGATCAAAATGGAGATATTTCTTTTGAAAAAATACGAATCGCCTCTCTCCATTCTCTCGCTTCATACAGGCAAAAATCCATACTGTTACCGATGTAGCAGCAAGACAAAGGTTGTATCTTGGGTATATTGGACTTTTTCTCATAGGAGCATCTCTCTATATTGTGAGTTATTCACCATATTTTCATATCAGTCCTTCGAAAGTGATCATGGAGAATCTCACTGATGGTATCGATATTACTATTGCCTATAGGGCTATCGAAGATCTCTATGGGAAAAATGTCTTCCTTATCAACGAAGAAGAAATAGCAAATTCTCTCAAGAAAAATCAGAAAAATATTGCTCATATTCGTATCGATCGGCTCTATCCAAATGGACTCAAAATTCTTCTCTCGAGCTACCCTATACCATTTGATCTGAGCATTTCAAGCATAAAAGATAGAACTTGGTGAATGAGTGAAAATGGCATACTCATACCAAAAGATCAGATAAAAACTCCGCAGAAATATAAGATGATTTTTCAAAGTGATACAATTACCGATGATATTTTCCTTGACTACAAAGATATCCTTAGTGAATCAAAGGCACATATTATTGAGAAAACACTTACATTCTTTGAGACAAATTGGAATGAACTTAAAATAAAAGAGATTCTCTTTCTCGAGAAAGAAAATGAGTTCCATATTGTTCTTATGGATAAGACCCATATACTTTTTACTCTGCAAGATTTTGGAGAAAAATCGGCTGATGTTCCTACATACAAACATCTTACCAATCAGATTCTCACTCTAAAAACATATATAGAAAAATATAAGCCTGATATTATCGCGTGAAAATACACATATATTGATGCTCGTATTCCTGGAAAAATCTTCTCATGTCAGGAAAAGGTAGTTTGTCTCGCAAATCTGACTCTTGTCTATGGTGAAAACTATAAATAAATCATTTTCTCATAAAGATCTTCTCATAATTATTAAGAAAATCTATGCCCTTTTTGGTGGGAAAAAAATAGAACTCAACTATGAGACTTCTTTCCAGCTCCTCTGTGCGGTAATCCTCTCAGCACAGACTACAGATAAGCAGGTAAATAAAGTTACTCCTCCATTTTTCGCAAAAATACGAGAAGCACACGATGTCATAGATGTATCGCTTGAAGAAATGGAAGAATATCTCAAATATGTAAATTTCTATAGAAACAAATCTCGCTTTATCAAAGAGACGGGAACAATCTTGACCCAAGAATACTCTGGAATTATTCCGAATGATCTCGCACTGATTCAGACTTTCCCATGAATAGGAATAAAAACAGCAAAGGTCGTCCTCTCTGTTCTCTATGATATGCCTTACATTGGTGTCGACACGCATATTCACCGAGTCATGAATCGTATCGGAATTGTATCGACTCGGACTCCAGAAGAGACCGATAGGGAAATCGAGAAGATTTTTTCTCTGGAAGAGAAACGCATATTGCATCATCCATTTGTCCTCTTCGGAAGATACCAATGCATTGCTCGTAAACCAAAATGTGAAAGTTGTCCGATCAAAAAAAAGTGTGCCTATTATAAGACACACTTTCTGAAGTAGCTAAAATCTCCTTTTTCTAATTCCCAGAGCCTGCACTATCAGGTGTATTATTGGAATTCGCTACGGCATTTCGATAGACTATGTTTTCATATATTTTGAGATTGCGCTTGAGAATACGGACTGCATATTTTTTTGTACTTTCCATACGAGAGCCACTCTCTACTGAGATATTGCGTATTTTTGCGAGAGCACCTGAATAGGCACTTACTGAATCATTACTCGAATCAGTTTCTACTACAAATAGACGGATTATCTGTCTGAGTATGATTGGACCATCGAGCTCATCGAGGACTGTATCTATGAGAGAGTCGATCATGCTTGCTGCTGAATTCGTATCTGGATTTGTTGTACCTGAATTTGTCACCACTGATCAGGTAGCTCCGAGGATTCTATTGGTAAGAAGAAGTTGTCCGAGAAGTCCTGTCGGATCAATCATAGTGAAATGATTTGTAATATTTGAATTTGTAGAACTTCATACTTCATTATTTACCTGAAATGCACTCGAAGGAGATCAACCACCACCTCCACCAGGACCAGTTGTCGGAGGAGCAGGGGGCAATACGACAATAGTATTATCTGTGATAGTAATTCCTACTGTTGCATTTGTACTCTGGAGGAAGCCATCATTGGTAAAGAAGGTAAAACTATCTGATCCACTATATCCAAGTACTGGAGTATAAGTGAATGCTCATGTCGAAGTCAGAGAAAGATTTCCGTGTGTTGGGAGCGTTGCCGATGAGAAGGTTAGTGGTGATCCCTCTGCATCTATTCCTGCGAGATTTCCAGCATAGAAGTGTCCACTATTCGTGAGAGTATTTCAGATAACTGAGAAGCTCGCTGGAGTTGCTACAGGTGGATTATTGACTACAGGGAAGATAATAATATTTACTATTGCTCATGAGCTCTGATACATTCCATTATCGACAAAGAAAGTAAAACTGTCTGATCCACTATATCCAAATGTAGGAGTATAGGTAAATGCTCATGATGAATTCAGTGAAAGTGTCCCATTCGAAGGAAGAATCGATGCTGAGAAAGTCAATGGTAATCATGGTGGACTTATCGCCGTGAGATTCGCTGTAAGAATATGTCCACTATTTCCTGCTATATTTCCAGAGAGAGAGAAGCTCGCTGCATTCGCTACTGGTATATTGCTGACTACAGGTAAGACAGTGATATTTACTGTTGCTCATGAAGAATCGACAAGACCATCATTGACTACAAATGTAAAACTGTCTGAGCCACTGTATCCAAGTGCTGGAGTATAGGTAAATGCTCATGTCGAAGTCATAGAGAATGTTCCATGAACTGGCTGAGTACCAGTGAAAGTAAGAATATCTCATTCTATATCTGTTCCAGAGAGGGATCCAGTGAGTGTATGCCCATTATTCCCTACGATATTTCAAGATGCAAAAAAGCTGTCTGGTGTTCCGATAGGTGGATCATTCACTGGCAATAGAGTAAGGTCTACTGTCGCTCCTGATGAGTTGAATACTCCATCAGAAACATGGAAAGTGAACGATTCTGTACCAAAATAATTGAGAAGTGGAGTATAGGTAAATGCTCATGTCGAAGTCACTGTGAGAAATCCAAGAAGTGGATCTACATCGACGGTATATGTAAGTGGTGAACTCTCTGGATCGGAAGCTATGAGAACCCCTGTCTGTACTGTATCTTCATTGAAGGTATAGCTTGCGCCTGTTGCTGTCGGAGGTGAATTTGTCGAGCTTACATTCAAGCTGACTGTCACAATATTCGAGAGAAGGGAAGTCTCGTCAATAAGTTGATAGGTAAAGCTATCTGTACCGACATAGCTCGTCGTCGGTGTATAGAGAAATCATGTACCAGAAACAGCAAGTACTCAATGAAGTGGGGTGCTATATCATGTCAATGTGAGAACTGGAGAATCAACATCAGAATCATTCGTCATTACAAAAAGAGTCATTGGTGTATCTTGATTGAGCGTATATGAATCTGCTACAGCGATAGGAGCATCAGGAACAGGATTGATCGTAATGATAACTGTAGCTGGTGCTGAATAATTTGTACCATCATATGCCATGAAGGTGAAGCTATCCGTTCCGAAGACATTTGCATCTGGAGTATAGGTAAATGTTCCATCTGAGAGAAGATTCAGAACACCACTTGAAGTGGAAGTTCCTGTGAAAGTAAGTGGATCTCCATCAAGATCAGTTCCTGTGAGAGTTCCTGAAAGGGGAGCATCTTCATTTATTGTATATCCAGAATCTGATACTGTCGGAGGATTATTGAATATTGTGACACTCAGATTGACTGTCCCTGTATTGGAGATCGCACCACTCTGATCAACTATACTATACTGGAAGCTGTCTGATCAGCTATATCCAAGATTCGCTGTATAATCAAAAGTATTTCCGAGAAGAGAAAGTGTTCCATTTGCAGGAAATGTATATCCAGTGATTGTGAGGGTCTGAGTAACATATGGATTATCGACGTCCGTATCATTGGATGTCGGATCAAATGAATATAAAGTTCCAGCATAGGCACTTCCTGTATCATTGACTACGACTGGTGCATCGTTCACACAAGTGACATTGATAGTCTGTGTGGTCCAACTAGAATAATGTCACCAATTATCATAGACTCGGAAATCAAAAGAATCATTTCCGCAGAAATTTGTTCATGGAGAATACTGGACACTTCAAGAAAGATCAACATTCACAGGAAAGCCTTGAGTAGTCGTTCCAGGTACTCACTCAAAAAATACAGAATCTCCAGGATTTGGATCCGTACCACTAAGTGTCGTATTTATCTGAATATCATCTTCGGAGCCAGTATACACAATTGTATAGATATCTGGTGGGAGATTACTTGCTGTGACAGCTACATAACATGACCCTGTTCCTATATCATTCAGTATATTTACAGTAAAATTCGTAGATTTATCATATTCAGGAATATATATTTTTGATCCTGAAGATGCAGCATTCTCTGTCACACCTCAAGTATTTGTATTGGGTACATAAGTGATTGTCTGAGAAAGCGATCCCGTTGCAATCCATGAAGCAGTGACTGGTTGCCCAGTAGGAACAGAGCCACCAGGAGATAGCATTATAGAACATGTCGGTACACTGAGTATATTAGTATGAGGATTTCCATTATTATCCCAGAATCTTAATGCTGTCTCGTATCCGAGAATATTTACAGGCCACCCATTACGAGCATTCGCAGAATCAACATAAGCTGAACAAGGAGCTCATCCAGGACATGCTTGATCATAAGCTGATGATCCTGTATTCGAGAAGGCAAAAACTTCTATAGTGCTTGAATTTTTCGTTACTCCTGTCATTCTTCGTACACTGATAGCATCGATCTCATAATTTACACCTTGATTCGATGTCTCGAGAGAGAATTGCGCATCACTCGCACCAGTATTGGTCGTGAGATAGAAACTAAATGTCCCACCAGTGGCACTTGCGTAAGTCTCAGCGATACGATCAGAGTAGACTGTAGCAGCATCTCCTGCCTTATGAAAGAATCATCGTAGATTGATATTTCCACTTGCCGATTTTGTATAGCCAGTGACAAGATATGTCTCACCAAGTGCAATTGTAAGGTTAGCATTATTAGTAATCCAGAGACGGCTTGGAGCTCCTCATGCTGGAGTAATTGTTGCAGATCCTCCACTATAGCTTCCAGTAACATTATAGATAATATTCGGAACTCCTCATGCTAAGGCAGATCCAGTCCAGAGAGTTGCATCAGTATCAAAATCAGGATTAGAAAGTAAATTTGCAGTGGCATATGATCCTGTGTTTGTATATGGTTTATATGCAAAATATTCAAATTTTGTAGATGAAGAATCAAAACTTGAGAGCATATTTTTAGAATATTCTGTTGTTTCAGCACCATTTTTTACGATACGAACATATGAAGTATTTGGCTTATAGATTGGATAGAAGATAGTATTAGCAGCTGAGAGCATTGTTGCTGTCGCACCTCCAGCTACTTCATCTCGCATCTCAATATATGGATAATCTGGATTCTTCTCAAGAATCTTATTTGTATCAAAAGAATTCGCTGATACACTTGAAGCAATGTTTTGTATCACCTGAACACCACGGGCTCGGGAGAATATAAGAGTATTATCATGGATATTAAGATTTTTCGCATCTTCTATATGAAGAGCTTCTTCAGCATTATTGACAGTATTGAATCCAATAATACTTCCATCTATATTTTTTATACTGATACCATAGTTATTTCATGAGATTCCACTTCCGACATCTTTGATGATATTGGACGAGATATCTGCAATATAGAGAGTACCAAGAGGAGAATATTCTTCATTTCGGATAGCACTACATCATGTCGATGTTCCAAGACAGACACTTGAGATATTATTTTGTGAGACTGTTGTCGCCTGTCCAAATACTACCGCTCACTTCTGAAGAGATGAGAATGTATTATTAGATATAGTCATAACTTGATTCGAGAAAATACTGATAGCATTTTCCGTCATCCCAGAGAATATGTTTCCTGAGAAAGTTCATCCGACATCAGTCCCACTAAAAGCGTATGTACAAGAAGAGAAGTTGTTTTCATCAATAAGAAGTCCTGTACCCGCAAAATCACTCATACACGAACCACTTGCATTCATGATATCAGAATTACTTACTGTTACATTGGAAGAATTCATAAGATCAATAGCACTTCCAGTAATAGTAGCATTTACTGCAAGTCAATTTACTTGTATATCTGAGACTCCGCTGGCAGTGATGGCCTGAACGATTGGTTTATTGGTACCATCACATACAGCACCTGAAGAATATGAATTATATGTAATTGGAGTTAATGTTCATCCACTATGATTAAGAGCGAGGCTTCCTGTCCAACTATCTCAACATCTAAAAGAAATAATATCCGATGGAAGAAAACTTCAAGTATTTACATTTGTTAATGTTTTCCATGGTGTTGCTAATGAAGTTCCATTATTTCCATCACTTCATGATGTCGCATCGACATAGTAAGTAGTGCTGACAGCGAAGGTATATTGCAATGTGGGAGCAATGATATTCGAGAGGAAGATTCAGAGAACTATGCCTGAGAAGTACCGAAATGAACCGTATGTATGTGACATATATAAAAAATTATGATCTCTATTATTAGACCACAATCTTTTTCTTTTTGCAAAAAACATCTATTGCTACTTGAATAATTTATTTTCTAATTATCAAATTCACTCTCACTTATAGTTGTAAGTCAGTATATTACATAGTCTGCGGATGTTATTGTCTTCTCATCAAGTCATGCTTTCTTGCATGCAAGAGAGAAATATCTTGCTGGAGAACTCTCTATATTTACCATGTGAGGAAGTACTACAGAGAGAGCTCAGAGGTTCTGAGAAAGGAAAATCATTCCTTCATGTGTCACGTCCAGATCATCTATAGCTTTCAATAGGCGTCTATTCTCTGGCAAGAATCGATCTGTACGTATGTGTATTTCCGAGAGTTTTTCTGGAGTCTGTATGACTTCGAGAAATCTCGGATCCTTGAGTGCGAGAAGTGTATTGTCTATACATTCATAGAGTGTATTTTCTTTTTTGCAGGTGATGCGTCCACTCGAAGCAATCACTTTTCCTTCATAATAGAAAGTCACAAATATCGCTTCCTTCGAACTCATATGAGACAAGAGTTCAGGGGGAAAGTCAGTAAGAGTAATAATACGCTTTTCACGAATATATATATCGAGTGCTTTTCTGGCGAGCTTATGCATGAGAAATCAGGATTAGAATTGAGTAAGAGTTGCTGTCGCTTGTTTTTCTACCTCTCTCTCTTCTGCTTCGATACGAGAGAATATGTCACCGATTGGATCCTTTCCTGTAGCTCGATATATGAGAAAGTACAACCATGATACACATGTCGTGATAAATCCTCAGAGCAGATACGCGAGAATCGTAAGCCCAAAAAGAAGAAACATCGTATAGTCTGAAGAAGGGAATTGTGTCTGGATACTATAGAGAATAATTCCCGTGAGAAGGAAAGAGATAATACTCGAATAGAGTGAGAGAAGCGAATAGCGATATTGCGATATAAGTCCTACGAGAAGCTCAAGGGAAAATATATTCACAAGGACATGGAGAGAAAATGCAGAAAGAAGAGATGCTGCTCAAGGATTGGTTCCTCACATTACCATATAAATAGGTGCAAATATAATATAGAGAAGGATTGACATGATCGCGATCTGTGAGATGGCAGTACGCCCACGAGAATAGATATGAGGAAATATATATGATCGGATACTATAGGTGATGATATTTCCAATAGTGAGAGCAAAAAATGTTATCATCGCAAGAAGCATTGGGGAAGCTCCACTCTCGAGAGAAAATCTTCGAATAGCAAAGAGAGCAAAAAGAAGAATGATCGCTCCTGATACAACTCCGACAATCATTCCTGTGAGAAATATCATAAAAACTCCGACAGCATCATATTTCGGAGGTCCGAGAAATTCCTCAGTCGAGAGATTATCGATGTTTTCGATTCATGACATAAGAAAGTATGATAAGAAAAGCTCCAATAGATATAAATATATCCGCAAAGTTCAAGATTGCAAAGTATTTTACTGCGATGAAGTCGATCACATGTCCTATAAAAATCCGTTCATATGCATGAGAAATCGCTCAGGCGATGATGAGTATATATCCTATATCCAATAATTTCTTATTTTTCGGATATTCTTCATGGAAATAATAATAGAGAAGTCATACGATAAGGATGACTGTAATTATCTGAAGAGAAAGCCCTGATATCGGAAGTGAGAATGCCACTCCAGAATTGTATGAGAGCTGGAGCTTCAAAAAATCTCAGAGAATCAGTATATCGTGATCTCAGAGAAGTCTCTCGAAAAATCACTTTGAGAAAAGATCAGAAGCTATACCTAGTAATAAAATCGATACAAGAGAGAATATCCGCATTATTGAAAATAATTATTTATGGAAGAGGGAATCAAAAGCTTCTGAATTCACAGGACTTGGAAGGGAAGTATTACTCAATTCATCTTGTATCCATTTCTCATATTTCTCATTGGCCTCGACGGTTGCAAGCTTCATAATGCAGGGAACTGTATTTTTATGACTAGCCTCTATAGCAATCTTCACTGCTTCCCAATTTTCTGATCGAGTCTTATAGATAGTGACGATCTCTTCACTCTTCGTGAGAAATCCTTCCCACCAATACATACTCTCGATAGGAAAATAGTTTGCACAGGCAATAAGTCGAGCCTTCAGAAGATCACTCGTAATTCTGATAGCTTCTGGCTTCGATGGATGTGTGACGTAAATGAGAAGAAAGGACATAAAAAAAGGTTATCCCCAGATAATAGTATAAATTCAGGTAAGCAATAACAGAAATATAATAATATCCAGTACGAATGCTGTTTTATAAATCTTTGGTGATTGAATAGAAAAAGTTAGTATAACAATAAGTACAATATCAGGAATTATACTAATTGCAAAAAGTGTAAATATTATTGATCAAAGAAAAGGGTTATGCATAAAATCTGAGGGAAGACATCCATCCCAAGAACCTAGACACCGAACTATTTCAAAGAGATAATATCAGAGAACTGCCTTGATAAAGATTCCTCCATATCAGAATATAAATCATGTCAAATCTTTTCTTCTCATAATTATTTATAATTAACAACTAAATAAACACTCTCTTTGCTTTCTTTTTTCCCATTTGTACAAGAGTTCATGCGGATGAGATTGTCACGATAGCTTTGGCGTCTGTCTGTTTTTCACCATCGATAAGGATTCATCATCAGGAAATTGCATTTCGTGCATCACCGGAAGTTGCACAGAATCATATGTGCTTAAGAAGATCAGAAAGAGATATAAGAAATTGCTTTTCTCATTCTCCTGCAAGACAACCAACATCAGCAAGAGTAATTCTTTCGATACTTTCTTCATCATTCGCATTATACGGCTTTCCATGATACAGAGTGATCACTCGTTGTGCGAGCTCAACCTTGAGAATATTCGGATGCTCTCCATTCTTTAGTCGCTCTGCGAGAATAGCAATTTCTTCGAGTGTTGCATCAGTCGTGAGCTCAAAATATTTGAGAATGAGATCATCATGAATATTTATCAGCTTTTGGTACATGCTCTGTGGAGCCTCATCAATAGCGATTGTATTTGGACTTGTTTTGCTCATTTTCTTCCCATCAGATCCGACAAGGAGATCGAACATCATAATATCTTGTTTTCGTTGTCCATAAGCTTCTTGGAGGCGACGACCAGCAAGGAGATTGAAGTATTGTTCTGTTCATCCGAGTTCTACATCGCAGTCAAGAGCCACGCTATCATAACCCTGCATGAGTGGATAGAGAAATTCTTGAAGGGAAATTCGTACTCCAGCTTTATATCGTTTCGAGAAATTGTCTCGATCTAGCATTTCTGCTACAGAGAAATGCTTCGCGAGCTCACCTACTCAGGCAAAATTCACTGTATCGAGCCAATCACTATTATAAACAATTTTCGTCTTTTCGAGATCGAGTACACGAGCAAATTTTTCGATAAAGACTTTTCCATTCGCACGAGTCTGTTCTCGCAAAAGCATCGGACGCTCAGAATCTTTATCACTTGCATCACCGACTTGTCATGTCGCATCACCAATAATGATAATGATCTCATGGCCAAGTTCCTGAAATTGCTTGAGCTTCAGAATAGGAACCATGTGTCCAAGATGGATAATCGTTCCTGATGGATCAATTCCAAGCTTGATCTTGAGCTTCTTTCATGATACAAGTGCATCACGAAGATGATCTTCATCAATAATTCTGGAAACTCATTTGGTGAGGAGATTGTGGATTTGAGAGTTCATGGGCATTATAATGGTGAAATAATATTTTTAATTTTTGGATTCATAACTTTCGTATAAATCTGTGTTGTACGAATATTTGCATGCCCAAGAAGTTCCTGAATATATCGTATATCAGTTCCATTTTCGAGGAGATGAGTAGCAAAAGAGTGTCTCAATGAATGAAAAGTTGCATCTTTTTTTATAGAGGATTTTTTGAGAGCATCTGAGAAAATCTTTTGTAATGTTCTAGTAGTGAGTTTGCCTCCTCTTTCAGATTCTATTAATAATTCATTTCATGATTTCATTTCACTCAGCCTCAGTATATCTTTTTTTAGACTTTCTGAAAATATAGTAATTCTATCTTTTTCACCTTTTCATCACTTTATATGCAAGATGAGATTCTCTGTATCAAAGTCTCAAACTCTGAGATTTATAACATCACTTACACGAAGTCCGGAGCCATAAGTAAGAGAAATGATAAATCTGTGTTTTTGATTCTTGATATTTTCAATTATTGATTGTATCTCATTTCTTGTGAGGACTATCGGTAATTTCTTTGGTTCTCTTGATAGCTTTATATCAATATCTATCTGACTTTTTATGATATCATGTAGGAAAAACTTAATAGATTCTTTATAAAGATTGATTGTTTTTGGCGCCTTATTCTGATTCTGTAAATATAATATATAATCAACAATATCATCTTTCTCAAGTTTTTTTGGATCTTTATCTATCTTCTGTAAGAAAGAACGTACACAGGTAATATATGCACTCACAGTTCTCGGAGAATAATTTCTATACTTCAGTTCTCTCTCAAGAGAAAGTAAGTATTCTTGATTATTTCTCATATTTTTTTATTATGTAACAGGTAATAACTTTTTATAGAATCTATACTTCGTATACTATACAAATTTAGAATAAAAGCAAATTTTAGTTCGCATAAAAAGTAGTTGTGCGACATATTTCTTTTGATTTTTATAAGGATTTGCATTTTTTAATCATCAATTTTATGAAAAATCATCTAAA
>JAVHOR010000064.1:0-9308 GCA_036170175.1 Patescibacteria group bacterium
TTTGTGGCTAAAATCTTCTCCACTGCTTGAGACGGCTCAGCAAGAAGTTCTCCAAGCCTCCATGCGGTTTCTGTATTTTTAGTTTGAGATCTTTCTCGGGATTTTCCAGTGAAATCAAGAATTGTTGCCATATACAAGAAATAATAGGAAATATATTCTATACTATACACCTATCTCTCTATTTGCAAAAGAAAAGGTAATTTTGCATTTTCTGAATTCTTCTCTATAATTCCCTCGAATTATATCGCCTCTCGCCCTTCCGAAGAAGATTGTTTTGTTTGTGAAATTATTTTCTTTGGATAGACGAGTGATATATTCCTTGTTTTGTCATTCTGACGATAGGAAGAATCTGCTCATGGGAAAAGCAGATCCCTCGTTCCTCGGGATGACAAACCACAGCAGCTCTTTTAATTCTTTATTTATTTTATTATGATTGTCTGACTCAAGGATAAGCTCGCACTCACGCGAGCTGTTGTCGAGAAAACCTACTCTATCGGTGGGAAGAATATTACCTTTGAATCAGGACGTCTCGCGCTCTTTGCAACTGGTTCAGTGGTTATCAAGGACGAATATGGGAACTTTCTCCTCACGACGACTGGAGTTGGAAACCCGAAAGATTGAGATTTTTTCCCTCTTTCTTGTGAATATCAGGAGAAATACTATGCCTCAGGAAAAATCGGTGGAAACCGCTTTATGAAGCGCGAGGGTCGCCCAAGTGAAACGGCTATCTTAAATAGTCGTGTGATTGATCGACCAATCCGCCCAATGTTTCCAAAAGGAACCCGTACAGAGGTTCAGATTATCTCTACCATAATGAGCTCAAGTGGACTTTCTGATTTTGGCTGGTATGGGATCACTGGCGCTTCTCTCTCAATCATGCTTGCGGGAGTGAAGGAATTCGAAGGACCAGTAGCTTGAGTCCGTATCACTTCAGATGAGGCAGGGAATTTTGTCTTTGATCCGACTTTTGATCAGATTGAATGAGCTCATCTCGACCTCACCGTCGCTGGTACACTTGATGCAATCACAATGGTAGAAAGCCAGTGAAATGAAGTATCCAATGAGCTCATGGTCAAGGCATTTGAATATGCTCATGTCATAGTCAAAGAGCTTTGTAGTGCTCAGAAAGACTTCCTAGCCGAATATAGAAAGATATATGCACTTCCAGAGACGATGCTCACTGTCTGAGAGGCTGATAATGATACCGTGACAAAGATTCAAAATACCGTGACAGAAGATGAAATCAAATCTCTCTATGGTCTCGGAAAACTTGAATTCCATGATGCACTCCATACGCTTGTAGAAGAAATTGCGGAGAAACTTGAATATGACAAAGAAACCAATACGCCAAAAATGGGAGATATCGCTGACAGTGTCAAAGATATGGTAAAATCTGACATGAGGAAAACCGTTCTCACGACTCGTACTCGTCTCGATGGACGTGGTACTGATGAGGTTCGTCCTGTGCGAGCTACTGCTCCGATTTTACCACGGACTCATGGTTCTGCACTCTTTGAGCGAGGTGTCACTCAAGTCCTCTCGATCACAACTCTCGGCGGCCCATCTGATATCCAGCTCATTGATGATATGTTCGAGGAGAATACAAAACGCTATATCCATCACTATAATTTCCCTCCATTCTCCGTCGGTGAAGTGAAGCCACTTCGTGGAGTTGGTCGTCGTGAGGTTGGTCATGGCCGTCTTGCTGAGAAGGCACTCGAACCAGTTCTTCCAGATCAGACTGATTTTCCATATATGATCCGCGTCGTATCAGAGACGACAACATGTAATGGGTCAAGCTCTATGGGCTCTGTCTGCGGATCAACAATGTCACTTATGGATGCATGAGTGCCGCTCAAGGCCATGGTAGCGGGAGTTGCAATGGGAATGATCTACGATGATGAGACTGGAAAATATGAGATAATTGCAGATATTCAAGCACAAGAAGATTTTCTTGGTGATATGGATTTCAAGATTGCACGCACTCCAAAAGGGATCACGGCACTTCAGATGGACTGCAAGATTGCAGGACTTTCTATGGAAATCATAGAGCAAGTTTTCGAGAAATCCGTCGATGCCTGTGGATATATAATGAGTGAGATGAGGAAATGCCTTGCTGAACCACGCGCAAATCTCTCTCCATATGCTCCATTCCTTCTTGCAATATTTGTTCCAGAAGAGAAAATGCGTGAAGTGATCGGAAAAGGTGGTGAGACTATCCAATGAATCGAAAAAGAATATGGAGTCGAGGTCAATCTCGAAGATGATGGACAATGTACAGTCACTGCAAAGACCCAAGAAGCTGGACAAGCAGCGCTTGAATTTATTAAAGGAATCCTCAAGGATATTGAAGTCGGTGATATTTATGAAGGAAAAATTGTAAAGATCCTTGATACCGTAGGAGCTATAGTCGAAATTGCAAAAGGAAAAGAAGGTATGATTCATATCTCTAAATTCGGAGTTAAGGAAAGAATCGATAATGTAAATACTGTTGCGAAAATGGGTGAGATCGTGAAAGTAAAAGTCTATTCAATCGACAAGGAAAAAGGAAGAATTGGGCTTGAAAAAATCGTTTAATAGATATCAATTAGATACAATGCTTTTTAGCTTACCTTGACCTTCCATCATAGGAAACCTGGGAAGATAATTATCCCTATGAAAAATCCTACAACTCTTTATGTCTTCACTCTCGGTCGTGAATGGAAGCTCTCACTAGCAGAGCTCTTTTCTCTATTCTGAGATCGCGCATTCGTGATGTATAGCGAGGAGGTAGCAATATTCGAGCTTGGAAACGATGAAAGTGACATTATTGCAATATTCCGCAATATAGGTGGATCTATTCGTGTCATGCGAATTATTAGTGAAACTGATGAGAGAAGATTCCCGACTGATGTCATATCTCAATTCGAAAATACTGAGAAGAAATCAGGAAAGATTACCTTTGCTCTCTGAGCATATGGACTCGAATATCGAGCTTCAGATGTTGGACTTCGAATCAAGAAAGCCCTTACAGAAAAAGGTCTCTCTGTCCGTCTTGTGAATACTGAGAACAAAAATATCAATGCTGCATCATGGAAAAATGATCGTCTTGGGAAGAGTCAGACAGAATATAGTCTTATAAATATCGCCTGAGCAAATGCTCCCTTTTTTCTTGGTGTCACTCTTGCCTGCCAAGATATCGATGCGTATGCACGGCGAGATACAGGGAAATCACGGAATATGGCAGTTGGAATGATGCCACCAAAACTTGTACAAATGATGATAAATCTTGCCACAAAAAATGGAAGGATACAGGAATTGAAAACTTCTCTCTGAATTTATGATCCATTCTGTGGTCTCGGAACGACACTTATTGAGGCTGCAAATATGGGCTATACTCATCTCATCGGAAGTGATATTTCTGCTGATATGGTACATGCTACAGAAGCCAACCTTGAAGCATTTATTGCAGAGGAGAAAATCTGGCAAGAACGTATTCGAATCGCAGGCGGAATACCGAAAAAAAATTTTTCTGATCTTAAAAGTACCATTTTCGAGCTCGATGCTGCGAAAATATTTCGCCACTTTGAAGGGAAAAAACTCGAGAATATAGTCATTGTATCAGAATGATATCTCGGAGAGATTATGATGAAGGAGAGTATTACGGTAGATCGTGTAAAGATAGAACGATCCAAGCTTACACGTATTTATGATTCATTTTTCTATGGACTTCGAAATATAGGATTTGACTGAAATATTGTTATGACTTTCCCTTTCTGGAACATTCGTGGTACATATTCCTACTTCACAGAGATATATGATGTCATCGAAGATGCAGGATTTGAGATTATTCCATTGCTTCCCTATGATATGAATATTCTCACCAAAAAATGAAGCCTTCTTTATCGTCGTCCAAGTCAGAATGTAGGACGCGAAATTATAAAGTTACGACTAAAGAAGTAATATGCAAAAGATGAATCTCTCACAACATGAGCGAAATCCTGGCTATTACAATCGAGATAGAGATATCTGGCTTGCCCTCGCATGGAATGCGATCAAAAGAACCCTTACCGAAGTTGGGCAAGAGAAATTATTTGAATATATCACAAGCGTGAGACTCACTGAGAAGAATATAGTTATCACTACTGGAAAACCTATAGTGAATGCGGAACTTCGTATGTATAGTGAAGAGATTCTTTCGAGTATAAATATGAGCCTTGTTCAATTCCAGAGGATAAAACGAGAGAAGATTATATTCAAATAACTTGGGATGAGACTCTATCCATAATTTGATGCAATTGATTGTGTATTACAAAATTGCCTAATTGATCAAATCTTCATCAGATTTCTTGCCATCTTGACTTCAATTGAGCTATCTTATCTCACATATTATATTGTTGGAGAATGAACGTTAATGCTTGGAGCTTCGGTATACGACGAAGGATATATCGTTCTTTTTCTTCTGGTGACATTTCATTGACATCACTGAGATTATGCATAGTGTCACGAAATTTATGTCAAGCATCTACTTCATCGAAAAAAATATAATGCCAGATTCCATCAAGTTCTCTTTCTTTTTTTTCATTACTTAAATCGAGACAATATATATCCAAATGTCATCTATATGAATCAAGAAGAAGGTCAAATGCTCATTTCACATATGGATTCATTCTATCGAGAATTTCTTTCTTTCTCTCTGGATTATGTGTCAACATATCTAATATGAGCGTAGTGAGTATAGGAATATCATCTTCAGGAGCAGCTATGAGTTTATCAAATAGAAAATCTTTTATCTCTCCTCGTATTTCTTCAGATAATTGAGAGAGCTTCAATATACGAAAAAATATATCTAGTGGAACTATATCAAGTATTTCTTGCCAACGTTCTGGATGAGACTCGAGCGTATCATGGAGAAGAAGCACTATTATACTTTTCCAATTAGGATATCTCTTCTGATTTATATATTCCAAGACAATTTCTATTGGATGGGTGATATATGGCATTCCAGAAACTCTTCTGACTTCACCTAAATGAATCTCTTCAGCAAGTCGTGCAACACGAAAAGTCATTTCCCATTCTGGATGAGAAATATTCTTGCATTTCTCCATCCAAAAAATATTTTCATGAAAATCATCGATCCCATTTCATAGAGCATGATATGAGTAATGCTTTACATCATTCATCGGTATATATTATAATATTGGTACTATACTTAATAATATATTCTCGTCAAATAATAATTTGACTTTATTAAATTCTTGGCTGTATTTTCCTTTTGCCTCCATTTCATTTTTCTGTATACTTTCACCATGTCTATAAAATCATCGAAACCTAATATTACACGCATTGTGAAACCTGAATTAGTGGAAGAAGATATTATTTCTGAGATATCTCTGCGTCCCCGTCATCTTGATGAGTATGTCGGACAACGACAAATGAAGGAGCATCTCAAAGTTTCTATAGAATCAGCAAAGATCAGAAAGGTACCTCTTGAGCATATCCTTTTCTATGGCCCTCCATGACTTGGAAAGACAACCATCTCGACAATCATAGCTCATGAGATGGTAGCTCCTATCAAGCATACAAGCGGTCCCGCCATAGAGAAACAAGCAGATATTATATCGCTTCTCACAAGCCTGACTGAAGGAGAGATTCTTTTCATAGATGAAATTCATAGACTTCGTCCACAGATAGAAGAAATTCTTTACTCTGCAATGGAGGATTATTCGATTGATATCATGATCGGATCAGGAACTGGTTCGACAAGTGTGAAGATGGATATACCACGATTTACTCTCGTCGGCGCGACGACTCGACTCTCGAATCTTTCGAGCCCTCTCCGTGACCGTTTTGGAAATGTGCTCAAGCTTGACTTCTACAATAGTGAGGATCTCGCAAAAATTGTCGCACGATCATTCGAGATTCTTGGCTATAAATTAATCTCAAAAGAGGCAATCTTCTCTATTGCAGAGCGTTCACGAGGGACGCCTCGTATCGCAAATAGATATGTGAAGATACTTCGCGATTATGCGACGATAGGAAAGTCTATCAAAAAAAAAGAAGAATGTGAGCAAATATTTGAAGCTTTCTGAGTAGATACTTATGGGCTCGATATCCTCGATAGGAAGCTCCTCCATCATCTCCTCGAATCATTCCATGGTCGACCTGTCTGACTCACGACTCTCGCCTCTGTCATCTGAGAGGAAGTCGCGACGATCGAAGATGTCGTCGAGCCATACCTCCTTCAGATAGGATTTATCGAGCGTACTCCAAGAGGGAGACAGATCACACAGAAAGGTGAAGAATATCTAAGAAAAGGACTTTAATCAAAAATACTATGCTTCTCGACTGACGCGCTACTGCCTTATCCATCCATGAATTTATTAGAAAAAAAGTAAATACTTCTTCAGTGAAGCCTCATCTTTCTGTGATACTTGTTGGAGAAAATCCTGCAAGTAGGCAATATATTCGCATGAAACAAAAAGCGTGCGAGGGTGTCGGAATGATATTTTCTCTCACAGAACTTCCTAAAGAAATAAGTGAAGATGACCTTATCGCAAAAATTCGTGCAATGAATGAGAATCCTGATATTCATGGGATCCTTGTCCAAGCACCACTTCCACCACATATCATCTATCGTGATATTGTGGAAGTAATTGATCCAAGAAAAGATGTCGATGGCTTCACACGAACCAATATTGGAAATCTCTTCCTCTGAGATATAGACTGACTTGTATCCTGTACTCCAAAGGGAATTAAAAAGCTCTTAGATGCTTATAAAATAAAATTGGAGGGAAGGCATGTCGTCATTATTGGTCGATCGAATATTGTCGGAAAGCCAATGAGTCTTATAGCAATCAATTCATGAGCGACAGTGACAATCTGTAATTCCAAGACGGAAAATCTCAAAGAAATAACAAAAAAGGCAGATATCCTTATCGTTGCAGCAGGAAAACCAGGACTTATCACTCGTGAATATGTGAAAGTATGAGTTGTTGTCGTGGATGTCTGATGCACATTTATAAGTGGGAAAGCCTGTGGCGATGTCATCTTCGATGATGTTTCTCCAATAGCAGAATTTATTAGTACTGTTCCTGGTGGTGTTGGTCCTATGACAGTAGCAATGGTCATAGAAAATACATGGCTTGCATTCCAATCACAGAATATGAACAATACGAATATCCGAATGAATCCTCTCTCTTTTAGATATAGAAATGAAGGGAATCTCTAAATATCTTCTATTTATCTCGTCTGACAATATACTCGACAATATCCGAGAATTTTGAAGTCTGGAAACCTCCCGCAATCTCAAGGAGGGCAAATTCTAGTTCTGCAAGGAGATTTTTTGCCTTGGTAATACCCATAAATGCGACAATTCCCTTTCCTTTTGCTACATCTTTTCCGACTGTCTTTCCGAGAGTTGCTTCATCTCATTCAAAGTCAAGAATATCATCTCGTACTTGAAATGCGCGACCAAGAAGTACTCAAAACCACCTAAAACGATCAAGAAGCTGTGTATCCTGTGCTCATCCGAGAAGAGCTCCAGTAAGAAGCGCTGCGCCGATAAGTTTTCCTGTTTTCTCATCATGAAGTCGAATAAGATCCTTCTGATCCATCTTCATATGATCAGCAAGGACATCGCGTATTTGTCATCGAACCATTCCTATATCTCCCACTGCATGGGTGATTTCGAGGATTACTTGAGCTTCTTTTGCCTGTGCAAGACACTCTATTCCCATTGCCAAAAGAGCATCTCATACGAGAACTCCCGTAGCTTCACCATATTTCTTCCATACCGTGAGCTTTCCTCTTCGGAATTCATCATTATCCATTGCAGGCAGATCATCATGCACAAGAGAATACGCATGAATAAGCTCTATCCCTATAAGATAAGAAATTATTGAATCTCACGGAAGCCCCATGACTTCTTCATACATGATCATAGCGAGAATAGGACGAATCCTTTTTCATTCTCATTCCACAGCGTATCTCAGAGCTTCTTGGAACTCATTTTCACGCTCTGATGCAATATTCATATAACGCTTATCAAAGTATTCCTTGAGAGCAGTATTTACTTTATCTTGATATGTCTGGTACCATTCTTGAATCATAGAGAAAAAATCTTAATTCTACTCTAACATAAATTGCAATAAAAAGCAAAAAAACTCTTACTTTCAGAAATTTCTTTTTACAGAGTGAAAAAAATCAAGACAAGCAAGAAAATCAGCGTGCGAGAAATCTGGCCAAAGCTCTTCTATAAAGAAGTATTCTGAATATGCAGACTGGTAAAGAAAATACCCAGAATGTCGTATTGCTCAACCTGTGCGTACAATTAGATCTGGCGGAGGAAATATTCATGAATCAATATATTCGAGAAATTTTTTCTCATCAAGCTTTGAAATATCATTTCCTTCACTTATATATCGCCTTATTCCTCGAATAATCTCATCTTGTCCGCTATACGCAAGCGCGAGAATAATTGTCATTTTTGTGTTCTGTGCTGTTTTTTCTTGAGCTTCCATAAGACTTATGCGAATATCCACTGGAAGAAGCCATATATCACCCACGAATTGTATAGAAATATTCTTTTTTATTGCATGGGCTATAAGCCTCGGGAGCGATTCTCGAAGAATCCCATAGATTCATGCAATTTCATCTTCATTTCGTTCGAGGATATTCTCTTTCGAGAGCGCCCAGAAGCTCACAAAAGGAATTCCCTCATCGTAACACCAATCTATTACTCTTTCAAAGGTCTTTGATCCACTCTCATGCCCTACTCGAATGATATTTCCCAGTTTCTTCGCCCAACGCCGGTTCCCGTCCATAATAAAACCAATATGATTCATACACAAATACTAATAATTACATTGAATTATATCGATAATCTCATAAAAGAAAATAAAAAAAATTCCCCTGATTTCTCAAGAGGAATTTCCTAAAAACGAGATTACCGTTCTTCACGAGGACGAGCTTCGTTTACAACGAGCTGGCGACCCATGACATCCTTACCATTCATAGCAGAGATAACTGCCTCAATATCAGATTCCTCAACGTCAACGAAGAGAAAACCTTTTTTGCGACCAGTTTCACGGTCGTTAGGCCAGAAAAAGTCTGCTACTGGAGCAACTTCCTCGAACATAGCACGAAACTCTTCAGCTTCGATACGGAATGGGACATTACCCACGAATAAACGTTTTGTACTCATACAAAAAAAAGAGTAGAAAATAAACTGCCGCGACCACTCTTTGACTTCGATGAGCACAAAAAGGATACAATTCGACAGAGCTATTATATTGATATAATAAGAAAATCAAATAATAATAAGAAAT
>JAVHOR010000064.1:9408-13755 GCA_036170175.1 Patescibacteria group bacterium
GCTCATATTTGGGAAACAATATTTATTAATCTACGTAGATATACCCATCAATGGTTGAATCATCCTTTGGAACCTTTCGTATTGTGACTTCATTGATCGATCGATAATTCATATCCTTGAGAATAACGTAATCATCAGTGACATCGACAACGATTCCAACATGTCCATAATAGCGGTTATATCAGCGTCCAGAAAATTGGATGATAGCACCAGGAACTGGTGTCTGCCCTGTTTTTACTCAAGCAGCTTTTGCATTCGACATCCAGCGATTTGCATTTCCTCGCCAAGTGATAGATTTATTTTGTGCGACATACCAGGTACAATTCCCCCATGCAAATCCTCGAGAAAGACCAGTATATTTGACGAGATATCTTGATTTGAGACCAGAGCCTTTGTCGAGAACTTCTTGGATAGGGGTTGGTCTTATTCCATTATTCTCAGGAGATTTCTTTGCATTTGATTTTGCGACTTCTTCTGTATGAGAGGATTTCTGAATCTTTTTTGCAGCGCCAGGAATAATAAGATCCATGCCTTTTCTGATAGATGCTGCATCTCAAAGATTATTCACTCGCACAATATCATCAGCATCAACTCAATAATGTGCTGCAATCTCTGATATAGTATCTCCGGAAACTACCGTATGGATCACGCCAGAGACAGGAGGAATCTTGAGAATTGTTCCCAATTTCAGTGCATCCCCGGGAGAAAGATCGTTTGCCCAGAGTATAGTGTCAGTCGTGATACCATACCGAGCCGCAATCTTTGAAAGAGTATCTCCATTCTGCACTACATATGACTGTGCAGTATTCTCATATTTCGTTTTTACCACAAGTTGTTCACCCGTATTTGTCGATAGTATTGGTTTTGATACATCAAAATCAGTACTAACAAAACCATTTTTATTTACATATCATCCATCTGTGTTTGGATCACCATTGTATGCTGTAATAATCGTCGACTCATCATAATCCCCCGCCATAGCCTGATAATCAGATCCAAGAACTGAAAGTGAAGGATATATCGGAAGGAGTATGACAATTGCAAGTGTAAACCATCTAAACTTTCGAAACGTCTCCCATGCAGAATAGATCTTTTGATCATTTCGCAATGCTCGCTTGAGACGAGCACGAATATTGAGGTGTTGATTCATGTAAGCTTTTAGGAATAAAGATTCTTACCTGCTTATAGGTAGAATATTACCCGACGGAAACAACTTTAAGTGTTGTTCTCATGGCACGGAAACCATTTGTTCGAGTATGACGTTTTTTTGGAATTATTTTGAATACGCGAACCTTTTCTCCCTTGAAATGTTCGATGACGGAAAGTGTCACTTTTGATCCAGCGACTATCGGAGTACCGACTTCCACCTTTTTTCCTTCGCTATCGGCAAGTAAAAGCGCTCCAGTATCGAAAGTAGCCCCAACTTCAAGATTTTGATGATCGACTTCGATCATCTGATCTTTCTCTACGGTGTATTGTTTTCCACCAATTTCTATAACAGCAATCATAATAAAAGAAAGTTATGCTTATATAAGGGATTCACATAGGTGAATACTTGTTTCTGAAGGTTTTTCTAATATCCCAAAGGAAATCTGAAACCTGAGAGCGTCCTCATAACAAAGCGAGATAAAGAGTTGGATTCGTATCCAAGAAGAAAAAATAGGTTGTATTTTCTCATCTTGAGCTCGAATAGTATATCAAAAATGGTAATTCTGTCGAGCAAAATCTCTTGACAGAGAAGAGTGGCTGGGGTACTAGGATTCGAACCTAGGAATGGCGGAGTCAAAGTCCGCTGCCTTACCGCTTGGCGATACCCCAATACGAAATGACGGATTTGCTATCTCAAATATCAGGAAATATAAAAGACTGGCGGATTATAGTAAAAAATACGGAAAGTCAAAGTTTTTATCTATCGAGAAAATAATGCTCATTTTATATCAAAAAGGTTTGACTCGATACCCTATTTTTGTATAATTTCTGTATACGAAGAATTCTCCATATTATTCCTATGCTCTCTCCTCAGGTATCTTGAACCGTAATATCTCATCAAAGAGAGCTCTCCAAAAGAAAAGTCTCGGATAAAAAGACATCACAACTGTCAATTCCAGATAAGCTTTTATCATTCCACAGAAGAATGGAGGCTCTTTGGCCAAAGATAGAAGCATCACCGACAATCTTCGATGAGGAAAAAATATGAAATATTATACGAATGCTCGTCTGAGCGCTAAAAAAAATTCTCTGAGAAGAGCTTATAGTTGTCTCTAATCCATATATTAATCAGCTCGAAATGACGGGAAATCCTTGAAAAGATGGACTCATTAATCTATTCCAGACGACTATCTATACAATAGGAGATTCTCAACCGAGCAATACTGACACCTATACTCAGATGACTATGGGAATACTCTGAAGGTCAGAACTCGTAACTCTTTATTATTCAAAAGATGAGGAAATTAATCCTATCCTTGAGAAGTTTATAGAGAGTACGATACTTTCTATTATTTCAAGATTTGAATCCATATTCCTCAGGAGCTATGACCAGATTATAGAACAAGGGAAAGTCGATAATATGAATAAGCTCCTCTACACGGACACTCTCACCCAAATAGCCAATCGCCGTGCCTTTGAGTCTATGCTCGGTAAATGTATTGCGGGGGAAAGAGAGGAATTCGGTCCTCAACTCCCTTTAGGCATTCTCATAATTGATGTTGATAAATTCAAATCTATCAATGATACTCACGGACATGATGCTTGAGATCATGTCTTGCGCCAGATTGCAGGTACGCTCTGTGAAGAGAGTATGTCACATTTCTGATTAGATTGGGATGACTTTACATATGAGGTTCCATGATTCCATGAGAAAATAGGCATATTTAGGCTTGGTGGAGATGAATTTGCATGTATTCTTCATTGCTGTACTGAAGAACAAGTAATTACATTCGCTCAGAAAATAACACTCAAGATTGACGCCCTTGTATTATCGGATAAAGACGAATGAAAAGAGCTTCCTCCAATCACTATATCTGTCGGAATTGCGACTGCCTGACATGGAGAAACTATGTCTGATCTTATGAAACGGGCAGATAGGGGCGTCTATCTCTCGAAATGAAAATGAGGAAATACTTTTTCTATTGGGGAAAATACTTCATCACTACAATACACTCCTGAGATCCAAGAACGAAGGATATTACGATAGATTATTTATTCCTAATGATGCAATCTATTTTGACCTTTTTTAGGGACACACAAAGGTGCAAGTCGCATTGGAATAATATCTCTACATATATTTGCTACTCTTCCTGAAAAACTAGAACATACTTTTTCTGATCTCGTTTCTGGAGAATTAATTACTCCTGAAGAAGATTTATAGGAAATATATTGCAACATACATATATATATTTATTTTTATAATGAGTATATAATACCATATTTTTATATAAAAGCAACTTTACAATGTTCAATCAATGAAAAGTGAAAAATGAAAAGTTTCTTTTTGAGATTTTTTCATTTTTCTCTAGAATACACTTATGGCTACAAATAAGATTACTATAGAACTCCTCGAGACTATTGCAAATATCGGTCGCAAATGAGCAATCATCGAAGTCTCATCTTCACAAGCTCGGAATTTCCTCATACCAAAATGACTGGCACGAGAAATCACAGACGATCGAATGAAAAAGCTCGAATCAGATAAAAAGCGCTCACAAGATCAAGCTCATATGCGTCTCGTGAAAGCGTTCGAAATCCAGAAACAGCTCGATGGGCAGAGAATATCATTCATTCTTAAAGGGAAAAATGGGAAAATCTTCGGTGGTCTCGATGAGCATGTGATTGGCTCTAGGGTCAATGAAAGATTCGGTATTGCTTTCGAGAAGCAAGATATCAAGCTTCCAAATAAAACTCACATCAAAACAACAGGTACTCATCTCGTCTATCTCCATATCACAAAAGATACTCTCGCAAAAATTATCGTGGAAGTAACTCTCGAATAATCATGACTTTTATTGCGATTGATTATGGTACTCATAAATCTGGACTCGCCTACTCTGTCGAATCTTTTGCATTCTCTTGGAAGACGGTACAAACGAAAGAACTTCTTACGATCTTACCAAAATTCATCCAAGAAAAAAAGGCGCAGACAATCATTGTTGGTATGCCGTATAATATTGATGGAACGATGTCAAAACATGGACAGAGAGTTCTCGCTTTCCAGAAGAAATTGCAATCACATTTCCCTCTCCTAGAAATCATTACTCACGATGAGCGCCTTACGACAAGTGAAGCAACGATGAACTGAGTAGAAGATATCGATGCGGAATCTGCACGACTTATTCTCGAGGATTATCT
>JAVHOR010000065.1:0-13695 GCA_036170175.1 Patescibacteria group bacterium
AAAAAAAGCATTTATCTGCGGTTGAGGCCAAGTCTACAAATCTTTCTTTGACTTGAAACTGGTCGATGAAGTTATCCTCTCAGTTGTAGATATAGAATCAGATTGAGATGTTTACTTTCCTGAATTTGAAGAGGATTTTATCCTTATGAAGGAGGAGAAAAGGGAAGGATTTACTATCCAATACTGGAAGAAGAAATAATGCTATTTGTCCCATAATAAATCACAAACCCAGTTCTATGAATAAAAGTCTTCTTCTCGTCCTTATTACAGCATTTCTTGATATCTTAGGGCTTTCTATACTTCTTCCTGTATTTCCAGATATTACAGCGCATTTTCATCAAGCAGAATCTTGGACCATGTGGACGCAATCTATCTATGCGGTAGGTATGTTTTTCTCTGGTATTTTTATCGGGAATCTCTCGGATAAATTTGGAAGAAAGAGAATGCTTATCGTCACATCGGGATTCAATCTTCTTGGCTATATAGCGACACTCATTGCCCTGAATGTCGGCTCTACTGTGGGAGTTATGGGATTTGCACTCTATCTCTCCGCGAGAGTAATTGCGGGAATTGGAGGCGCTGGATTCTGAGTTGTACAAGCATATATATCCGATATTTCTGCTCCAGCAGAGAAGACAAAAAATATGGGAATGATGGGCGCAGCTTTTGGAACTGCATTCCTTATCTGACCAGCAATAGGTGGAATTCTTGCAAGTTTTTGGTGAACGAATTGAATTCTCTTTGTTTCAATCGCAATTATTACTATCAACTTTCTTTGGATTATTTTCTGACTCCCAGAGCCAAAACATCATCTCAAAGAAATGGATAGTGTCGATCTCAAGGAATGGACTATGACAAATGAGATTTATATATTGCTCGTACTCTCAGTGGGTGCGACTATAGGATTCTCTGTCATACAATCATGATCAGGACAATTCTACGCTGATAAATTCCACTTCGATGCAAATCTTCGTGGCTATACAATGGCTATAGTCTGACTTATTTCGATTATTTTCCAAGGATTTCTCGTAAAATATATTCGAAAATACCTCAATGAACAACGCATGATGCAAGTCTGACTTACAATCCTTACTATTGGAATGATTCTTCTTGCACTCAATGAATATGCAATTCTTGTATTTTTTATCATTATCCTTTTTCCTCTCGGAATGGGATCATTCAATCCTTCTCTTTCTTCGCTCCTATCGAGAGATGCTGGGAAACATGCTGGGCGTATCATGGGAATGAATACATCCGTCACAGGTATAGGGGGAATTATATGACCTATATTGACATGATGGCTCTATGGTATCCATGACTACGAGATTACTCGCCCATTCTGGGCGAGCGCAGGATTATTTTTTCTCTTATCTTTAGTGAGTATTCTTTTTTTGAAATCATCGAAATTAAAAAAAGTTCCCCTTTCTGAAAATAATTAGAGTCCAAAAAACCTCATCACTCATGATCCACCATAGACAATAATTGCCACTACAGTTCATTCACCAATAGTAAGTGCTATGAAAAACTTGATAAAGTTGAGTCGAACGGTACCAGCAAGATAACAAGCTACATCAACTGGAAGGACAGGAAAGAATGACCAAAAACTAATAATAAAAGCGCCATATGTATCTATGGCCTTTTTTATTTTTGGATCATGAATATGCTTGGCAAATATCTCATCAAGTCCCAATAGATGAGAAAAATGATATACGAGCGTTCCAGAAAACCATATACAAGCCATCGAAATAAAATATACAGTATTTGGCATATCAGGAGCGTAGATAGTACCGACAATTACAAGTGGCAGACTTGGAAGAAGAATAATACTCCGAAACATCGAGACAAAGATATAGAGTACAATTGCCCATGTACCAAAAGATCGAAACTTCTCGAGAAGATATACTGGATGAAGGAATTCTCGATGAAATAGAATATAGATACCAAATGCAATAATCGTAAGTATCCAAAGTGTGAGGATTGTTCTTCTTATTTTTTTTACCATGAACTTGAGTCTATGGGAGAGTTGCTTTTTGTCAAAATAAAGATAACATTCAATTTATTATATTTAGTTACACAATCTCAATATGAAAAAATTACAAATTATTTTTCTTTTTCTGTTTATTTTGTTCCTTGTTCCAAGTGTCTCAGCAATGGAAAATATCCAACCATGAAAAGATGTGAATTGATTTTCTGTTAAAATAAAGTGAGATAATTATCAATTACAATACAATGGGAAAGTTGTAGTTTCTCGAAAAGGAACTATGAAGAATTGGAAAAAATATTCAAATAAGGAAAGTCCATGATTTGAATGAAATACTATTCAGTGTGGAAAAGATGATTATTATACATTGGAAGATGCAACTGGTTCTATACAAAATAGGAGTCAAATTCTTAAGAAGAAAGATCAGCAAAAGTGTCTGAATTGACTTATGAGCCGAATATATTCTGTATCAAAAAATTCTGGAAGATATTACATAATTGGTGTTGGAATTCAATATCGAGACTGGAGTTCTTGATCTTTTTATGAAACTTATGTTTTTGATACAAAAACAAGAAAACTTCTACAGTTGAAAAAATTTTCAGAATATAGCGAAGCTCCATCAGTAACAATTTTAGAATGAATATCAGGAATATATATTGTTGCATGAAATGTAACTATAGTAGATAAGGAATTATCACGAATTATCACTGATGTGGATGTATTTTTTAGTTCTATTCATACTTGTTCTAACACTTCTGAGAATTCTCAAACAAAGAAAATATGTGTCGATTTTCAGAATGATGTCTGAAAAGATGATATTGGTTGACTGTGGATTGATTCCATTGAGCTACTTTCTCAGAAAAGAATTAAATTACATATATTACTTAGAGCTTCCGAAAGAAAACTAGAAAAAATAATATCACTTTAAAATCAATTATGCATTTCGCCATTGGAACTACCAACAAGCCAAAATCAGAAGCCATTGAGCAAGTACTCATGACATCATCATATACGAAAGGGGCAACTTTCTCGAACCATAAAGTATCATCAGGAGTTTCAGATATGCCAACCACACTTGAAGAGCTTCGTACAGGAGCAAAGAATCGGTCAGTATTTGCCCGACGAGAAAAAAGTGATGCTGACTATTTTGTAGGAATGGAAGGTGGTGTATATCGAGACTACGAGGGAGAAGAATATTGGCTTATCGGAGTTGTCTATATTGAAAATAGGGATTGAATAGGGAATTATGGCTATTCTTGCCATCTCCGCGTTCCTGAAGCTGTAGTAGATGGATTATTTGATGGTCGTGGACGAGACTTGGAACAAGTAGTACATTCGCTTGGTGGAGAGGAGAATATCGGTGATAAACAAGGTTCATATCATGCATGGACCGATGGGATGCTCACACGGAGAGAACAATTTATCATGGCAACACAGTGCGCAATAGCACCATTTTTCAATCAATTTTATCAGAAATAATTCTCTTGCAATTTTCAGTATTTCTGTACACTAGATATTGTCAAAGGCAATTGAGCGGCTATCACCCGCGAGCTAGAGAAAGAAATGATCTCGTCATCCTGAACTTGTTTCAGGATCTCATGAAAGACTGAAGATGCTGAAATAAATTCAGCATGACAAGACAAAGTAGAACCTCTCGGAGTCGAAAATCTCCGTCACGAAAATATAATCAAGAATCCGCTTTCGGTGGTACCTCTTGGATTTCGTCATTGCGAGCTTGCGAAGCAATCCAGCAATAAAAATCTAAGCCAAAAGCACGCAAGTTTATTTTGTGTGCTTTTTTCATTTATGGATTTCTCGCTAGAGCCTAGACACTACACAATCATTTTAAGTATAATTTTCTCATCTATTGGGGGGATAAGCTATATGATAGAGACTGTAAAAGGGAGAACTAAGCCGAACAAAATTACTTGGTTCATGTGGAGTATTGCTCCGATGATTGCTTCTTATGCAGCAATAAAAGATGGAGTTGGTTTAGTGATTATTCCTGTTTTCCTGGCTGGATTTAATCCATTTTTGATTTTTCTACTATCGTTTATTAATAAAAATGCTTATTGGAAGTTAGAAAGATTTGATTACATTTGCGGACTTCTTTCTTTAGTAGCTTTAGTTATTTATATAACGACAAGAGACGTTACCTTAACTATCATCTTCTCAATACTCAGTGATTTATTTGCTGGTATACCAACCTTGGTTAAATCTTGGAAACGCCCAGAGACAGAAAACTATAAAGTTTTTCTATTCTCCAGTATCTCTATATTAATCAGCTTTTTATCTATACAACTTTGGAGTTTTAATGAATTATCCTTCTCAATATATCTCATTCTCATGAACACAGCCATTTTATTTGCGATATTTAAGAAAAAACTGTGATTTCTAAAAAATAATATCTAAATTGTTCATTTTTAATTATTAATTGTTCATCATCATGTTCCCATCTATCTCCCCAAAACAATCATTTCCAGCACTCGAATCAGAAGTACTTGCATACTGGAAAGCAAATAATACATTTCAAAAATCTATCGATTCTCGACCTGCCGATAATCCATATCGATTCTATGATGGTCCTCCATTTATCACAGGAACTCCGCACTATGGAAGTCTCCTCTCATCTATCGTGAAAGATGTCGTCGGACGATATTGGACTATGCGAGGTCGTCGTGTAGATCGCGTGTGGGGATGGGACTGTCATGGACTTCCTATCGAAGAGAAAGTGCAGAAGAAACTCGGACTCAAGTCAAACAAAGAAATCGAAGAACGAGGAGTCAAAGAATTTATCGATGGTTGTTATGAATATACTCAGTCGACTTCTGCTGAATGGAATTGGTATGTCGATAAGATCGGTCGTTGGGTCGATATGGATAATGCCTACCGCACTATGGATCAAGACTATATGGAGTCTGTGATGTGGGTATTTAGTCAGCTCTGGAACAAATGACTTATCTACGAAGGAAAGCGAGTCTCACTCTACTCATGGAAGCTCGGGACTCCGATCTCGAACTTCGAAGTAGCGATGGATGATACATATCAGGAAGTGAATGATCCAGCAATTACAGTAAGATTTCGAATAGAACAGTCACAAGAAATGATCGATAAAAAAGAATGAGGAAAATTCGAATATACCCCAGAGGGTTACCTCAGATATGTACTCGCAGTCATAAAAAATGAGAAATGAGAATATCTCATGCTCAAGAATATCAAGCATAATGAGAAGTGGCAATGTCCTGGCGGAAAGATCGATGCAGGCGAGACAGCAGAAGAGGCACTGAGTAGGGAAGTAATGGAAGAGCTCGGAGTCGCGTGTACCATAAAAAATAAAATTACAGAAAAAAAGACTATCGTAAATGGAACAATGTGGCAAGGCGAATATTATGAAGTCATACTCAATTGAACTCCGAAAATTCAAGAACCACATAAGCATACAAAACTTGAATGGATATCACTCACACACAGTGAATCTGGATATATATTACAATCTGAGACTGAAAAATCAGAGGATCAGAATTTTATCAGAGAGAATTTCGACATCTGGAATCTGGTCACAGATCGTCCAAATATAGAAAATATTTCTATCCTTGCATGGACGACTACTCCATGGACTATTCCTGCCAATATGGCTCTTGCCGTGAGAAATGATATTGACTATATTCTCGTCGAGAATAATGGAGAAGGGTTTATCGTCGCAAAGAATCGTGCTGAATCAGTATTCAAAGGGAAGTGAATATATACAATTATTCGAGAATTCAAGGGATCTGAGCTCGTCGGACTCTCATATGTTCCACCATTTCCAGAATATTATAAAAACCATCTCACCCTCAATCCCTCTCCTAAAAGAGAGGGAAGTGGTACCGATTCCCCTTCTCCTTTAGGAGAAGGGGCTAAGGGATGAGGTAAAGAGTTTCGAGTCTACCATGCTGATTTCATCACGGATACTGATGGAACAGGCATTGGTCATGAGGCACCAGAATTCGGTGATGTCGACTTCCAGCTCGCGAAAAAAGAAGGAATATATATCTCAGAAGCGATGGATGAAGCCGGAAGGTATACAAGTCAGATTTTCGACTATGAAGGTACGCATTATCTCGATCTCGAGAATCCAGAGAACTGAGCAAACAAGATTAATATCGAGCGTATGAAGGCGAATAATACTCTCTTCAAGCTCGAAGGGATAACACATCGTATTCCATTCTGCCCACGATCAGGAACTCCGCTCATGCAAAAAGCTCAGTCATCATGGTTTATCGATATTCAGTCGCAGAAAGAAAAACTTCTCAAGGCCAATGAGCAGATTAACTGGTTTCCTGAATATCTCAAAGAAGGGCGTTTTGCAAAAGGAATTGAGTCAGCACCTGACTGGTGTATTTCGCGTACTCGCTATTGGTGAGCACCGATGCCAGTATGGATGGGAGAGGACGGGGAAAAAGTCGTTATCTCATCTCGAGAGGAGATTTTCGAGCTCAACAAGCCATATGGACAACTTGAGAAACGAGAAATTGAATGAAAAACTGTATACTTCTTCAAATGAGGAGAATATGATGGAATGGAATTCAATCTTCACAAGCCATATATTGATGCAATAAAACTCCAATCTCCAAAAACTGGGAATACCCTCACCCGTATACCTGAAGTCCTCGATGTATGGATGGATAGTGGTTCTATGCCATATGCTCAGATGCATTATCCATTTGAGAATAAGGAGGTGATGCAAGCAAGCTTTCCTGCAGATTTTATCGCGGAATATGTTGGACAGGTTCGTGCATGGTTTTATGTGATGCATGTGCTTGGTGTATTGCTAAATCCAAAACCACCTCACCCCAGCCCTCTCCTAAAGGAGAGGGAAATAGGTACCAATTCCCCTTCTCTGAAGGAGAAGGGGTTAGGGGATGAGGTGCCAGCCTTTCTCAATGTCATTACCACCTGAGTTATCAATGGAAATGATGGTCGCAAGATGTCGAAATCTTTTGGCAACTATCCTGATCCTCGTATGGCGATCGAGAAATATGGTGCTGACCCTATTCGTTTCTATATGCTAAATTCTCCACTTCTCTCAGGTGGAGATATGGACTTCAAGGAGGAAGGAATTATCGAGACGATCAAAGGCGTCATGCTTCCGATTTGGAATACATATAGTTTCTTCACGACATATGCCAATATCGATAATTGGGAAAAATCTGAGACAGAAGTATGGTTTTCTCGCCATGCAGAAAGTACATCGAATGTAGCAAGTAAGATGAGTGATAGTTCGGATAATCCTGAGCTTACTCCTAAGTGAAAAGAGCAAGCAAAAGACGCTGGGAAAATACTTCGAGATCAAGGACAAAGATTCGATATTATTATTCATACTTCGACAATCCGAGCGAGCGATACAGCAGAAATTATCGCAAAAGAAATCGGGTTTATGTGAGAATATATCATCGATGATCGATTTGCTGAGCAAGCAGCAGGAGAGTATGCTGGGAAAACACTTGAAGAGATTGCAACTATGGGTGGTATTTCTTCAGCAGAAAAAGAACAACACCATAATCTAAGAAAGATCTATAAAAATAATAGTGTAGAAAATATAGAACAATTCGAAAAGAGAATCATCGAAGCATATAGAGATATTCTCGAAAAAAATAAATGAAAGAACATATTGATCGTTGCTCATGCTGGTACAAGTCGTCCAATTTTGAATCATTTTTTTGGAAAAGGTACAGAGACAGCACATTACAATACAAATATAGGGAATGCCGATCCATATCGCCTCATGACGACTCCGATCGTGAATCCTCTCGATCAGTGGATACTCTCAAAGCTCCAGGTCCTTATCGGACAAGTGCATGATGCGATGGATGGATATGATGTTTCTTGTGGATGTCGTGCTATTGTCGACTATATGGATGAGCTTACGAATTGGTATGTACGACTTTCTCGTCGAAGATTCTGGGGATCAGAGATGACTCCAGATAAAGCAAGCGCTTACGAGACACTTTATATGGTCCTTTCTGAAGTATCGAAGCTCCTTGCTCCATTTATGCCATTTCTCTCTGAGAGTATATATCAATGACTGACCAAGAGAGAATCAGTCCATCTTGAGTATATTACTCGTCCGAATAAGCACCTCATCGCCACTGATCTCAATCGAGATATGGAAATCTGTGAACATATCGTATCACTCGGTCTCGCACTTCGTAGTCGAAAGAATATCCGTGTCCGACAGCCACTTGCTTCGGTCACGATCACGCAAGAACTTGACGCGTATTATCAGACTATTATTCGTGATGAACTTAATGTGAAAGAATTGAAATTTGAAAATCCAGAAAAACTTGCGAAAAAAATCTGTAAGCCAGATGCTCGCAAGATTGGTCCAAAATATGGCAAAGATGTACAGAAAGTTATTATGGAGGCGAAGAATGGAAACTTTGTCGAAAATGAAAATGGGGTTATTGATGTCGGTGGATTTATCCTTGAATCTGGAGAGTATACAATGGAATATCTTCCATTCGAAGGAACACTCGATGTCGAAGGAGGATATGGTATGGTGGTCGGACTTGATACTACGATCACTGAAATACTCAAGCTTGAATGATATGCTCGTGATATCGTCCGTCTCATCCAAGATATGCGAAAAGAGGCTGATTATGCTGTGACAGATCGTATCCAGCTCTCAATATCTGGAAAAGGAAGTGAGCTCATTATAGCAAGTTTTGGTGGGATGATTTCTCGTGAGACTCTTTCTACATCTGCAAGTATTGTCACTCCAGATATTGAGAGAAATGAAATAATAGATGAGGGTATGAATCTCATACTCCAGATCAAAAAATAATATTTTGTATTTTAGAAAGAATCATCTACAATTGAGAGGTACTATTTTTTTTCTATGTCTACTACCAAGCTCGATCTCGATGCACTTGTCATTTCTGGTATACTCTCAGAATCCAAGAAAAATGAAATCATCGCATGGAATGTAAAGTCCAGAAAATGAGAATGAACTTCTCAGTTTCTCCAGATTCTTTCAGGCTTTGGTGCGATCGTCACAGGACTCTGAGTAATGCTTCTCATTGCTGCGAACTGGGACTCTATCAGTGATATGATGAAGACGACTATCATGATTGGAGTGACAATGACTACATACTTCATGGGGTATTGGTGGAGCTATAAAAGTCTCAACTATCCAAAGACAGGACAAGCACTTATGCTTCTCGGAAGTATGTTCTATGGAGCTTCGATATTTCTCCTCGGACAGATATATAATCTCGGAGGATCTTTCTCGGAAGCACTCCTTATCTGGGCTCTTGGAATAATTCCTCTTGCATATGCGACAGGATTTGTGACAATATTTCTCCTCGGTATCGTACTCATTTATAGCTATATATTCTCTCATATTATAGATAATTTCGGGACTTCTGGATTCGTGGTTGCCAATATGTTTCTTGCACTTGGATATCTTTCACTTGCAATTGTACGATTCCATAAAAATGAAATGTATAAGACTTTTTGAAGAATTCTTTCTTGGACAGGTGGAGCGAGTATGCTCGGAGGACTCTTTGCTTATACATTCATGAACTTCTGGCGATATGGTGGAATAGGTTGGTTTACTGATCGTGACGTCACTCCGACTATGTGGATTCTCTTCGCCCTCATAGGAATTGCACTCATTGCACTATGAGTTGATATTATGAGAAAAAAATATCTTGGTAAGGCTGGGGATATTCCATTCCTTCTCTGACTTTTACCAATTATATTGATATTTTTCTATACACTCAATAATTCATTTTCATGATGAAATAGCTATTATGATAGCTATGGTTCTCCTATGGAAGCCTTTGAACTCGTCAGAGGAGCTATCATGAATCTTCTCTACCTCAGTATTATCGCACTTATGATATGGTCATGAGTCAGGCGTGAGAATCGTTCTGTTGTGAATATTGCGATGATATTCTTAGCAATATATCTTTTCGGAAAATATCTTGCCTTTGCATTCGATAGCAAGATGGACTGAGCCTATGTCTTTATCGGTGGAGGTCTCGCATGTATTGTGACGACCGTATTAGTAGAAAAAATCCGTAGACGACTTATGAAGTCTATGAATTAGTTTTTGTATTTTCTACTTTGTAATATTTCTTCTATGAATCGTAAAAATCTCACTATCATCTTTATTGTCCTCCAGATTCTCGTTCTCGGAAGTTTCATAGTCAGGTATGAATTTCTGAAGGCGACAGGTACAACAGTCTATATTCCACTTCGAGGCTATGATCCGACAGATATATTTCGTGGTGATTATGTGAATCTCGCTTACGAGCTTCCATATGAGGGGAATAATTTATCGTATTCATACGGAGAAAAGCAATACCTCATACCAGAAATAGAAGGGAAGAGTGTCACAAGGATACAGCAAATTACTACCACAAAACCAGAGAGTGGAATATTCTTTCAGATCCAGAATGGATTCTCGAATCAGACAGAGGAATTTACTCTCGAAAGCGCATCAGGAAAGGTATTATCCTATCATTCAACTATGTGTATTGCAGAAATTAAGGTATGAGATGAGGTCTTATTTTGGAATCTGACTGAGAAAAATCCTACCATTTCTCAGATGATAAAGAAAGATCCTTGATTGACGCCAGATGTTAACTATTATGCAACTTGGAATACAGGGAAAATTCTCACAGCAGGGAAGTGTACTGGTACATATAGGTTCCAATCAATAGCGACAGATCGATGGTTCGTCACTGAAGGAGCGGGAACTGATCTCGAGAAAAAGATACGAAAAGGGAATATGTATGCAGAATGGAAAGTAGGAAAGAATGGTGCTGTAGTCATTACTGGAGTTGTCTGAAAGGATGAAATACAGTAGATTTTTTTAAAATAAATATCCCTTAATCTTCGAAAGATTGAGGGATTCTTTACTTTTCTTTTGACAGTATATTATATTTTCATAATATACTGTCACATTTTTTCATTCTATGAATATTGAACAGAAAGCTATCGAGGTCACTGATATTCTGAAGCTTCTTGCTCATCCCAAGCGTTTTCTCATTCTCTGTAAGCTTCGAGAAGGACCAAAGACTGTCGGAGATCTCGAGAAGTATTGTACTATAGGACAATCTCAACTCTCACAATTTCTCATCAAGATGCGAGAAGAATGAATGCTCGCATCAGAAAAAAGCGGACAATTTGTCTCATATTCGATCGCTGATCCACGAGTCCATGAGCTTATCGATCAGATACAGAAAATATTCTGCAAAGAACAATAATTATCTCATTATCACCCTCCATTCCTTATGCTTACTATCAATTCCAAAGAGCTCACAAATCTTCTCGAAAAATCACCTTCGAAAATCGATCTTATCGATGTTCGCGGAACATGAGAATATAGAGAGGTGCATATTCCTGAAGCTCGAAATATTCCTCTTCATCTTCTTCCAATGCGAATGAATGAGATCGATAAAACAAAACAAATTATATGCATCTGTCACAGTGGTGCACGATCTGCACATGCTTGCATGCTCCTAGAAAGAAATGGTATTCCATCCTATAATCTTTCTGGTGGAATGAGCTCATTTGAGAATGAATATCCACAGAAAGTTGTTCATGGAGAGAAGAAAAAACTCTTTGGATTCTTCTAGTACTACCTCACCCCAACCTTCTCCTAAAGGAGAGGGAGATAGGTACCAATTCCCCTTCTCTGAAGGAGAAGGGGCTAGGGGATGAGGTTCCTTATCTTTTTATCTTTCAATTCTATGCTTACTATCTATACTAAAGACTACTGTCCTTACTGCGTAAAAGCAAAAGCACTTCTCTCTTCCCTCGGTGCGACTTTCGAGGAAGTTGATGTTACCAATGACCAGGAGACTCTCATGAAGATTGTCGAGAAGTCACACATGCGGACAGTTCCACAGATTTTTCTCGGAGATGAATGTCTCGGAGGATACTCCGATATTGCAGCACTTCATGAACAAGGAGAGCTTATGAAGAAACTCAGACTTGAGTAGTTAATACTTACCTCTCTCTTACCAAGACGTAGTATCATAATAAGTATATTACAATTATGTAATATACTTATTAACTTTTCTTCTATGAATCCCATTATTTTTCTTTCGCTTTCTCTTCTTCTATTCTCTTCTTGCACTTTCAATGACTGGAGCTCCTGATCATGATGATCTCATGCTAGCGTTATTCAAAATACTGTCTGAGAAAATATTTCCAAAAATAGAGAATCTCCCGTTGTAAATACTGTCACTACCAAAGATACTATTCAAATGCTCAGTAATGCTTATTCTGAAGAACTCCTTGCGCATGATATCTATTCAAAAATGGTAGAGAAATATCCGAATCTTATAGAATTAAAAAATATTATTAATTCAGAATTGAATCACAAGGAACAAGTTGGAAGACTTCTTGATACACGAAATATTGTTCGACCTACAGGGTATTGAGCTTATACTGGTACTTACGATGTTCTTATAAAAATGACTAACTCGAGTCTTACAGGTGCTATAGAGGCAGGAGTTATGATAGAGGTTGGTGATATAGATCATCTTCTTGCAGAATACAAGAAGATAGAAGATACTGATGTTCGTATGGTTTTTGAAAATATTGGAGGCGGAAGCTTCAATCATCTCAGAGCATTTCTCAAATTTGCAAATGAAAATAAATACTCTGTAAAAACTGATTCTACTCAATATCTAAAGTTAGATGAAGTGAATTCAAGTGGTCCACTTCAATCAAAAATGACTGACCTCCTCAATGCAAACAACCTTCCTACATATGGTAGGAATATGCCAATGGGAATGTGAAATGGACAAGGAAATAACAATATGGAAAACTGAACTGATGAAAATATTCAGATGATGCAAGGGGATTGACAGTGACAAGGTATGCGTGGCAGAGGAATGAATCGATAATATCACTATTCTATAACTATTTACTCTCATATGAAAAACCTTATAACCATAAATGGCGTCGAGCGTCTCGGAAGAATTATATTCTCGTTGATTCTTTTTATATTTGGATTCTTCTGGTTCGGGGGAATTATCCAGATAGCGTTATATATTTTCGGTGGAATATTGTTTCTTACGGGAATATTAGGATCCTGTCCACTCTATACAGTATTCGGAATTCAGAGATATAGAAAAGACTCAAAAATATCAAAAATAAGTTGGATTATATTTATAGTTATTTTCCTCTTGATAAGTGCTGGATGAAGCTATGCGAGTATATTTTTCTCGAAAAAGTTTTTCCTCGAAGACTACAATCAGATGAATAATTTTTATAAGCAAACTCTCTTTAATACTGGGAAAGATAAACGAGCCGAGTCTATCTCGAATTATGATTCTCTCGTTGCAGAATATGCAGTATTCTCGAATAAATATACCAAGTATCATCCATATTCACTTCGGTCAGATGCCAATCTCAATAGTGATATAGCAAAGATATCTGCACTTATTTCTTCTCAAAAAGAAGCTGTACATACTGGAGACCTTGCACAATCTCATCTTGATTTTGAGAAGATCCGTCCTATTTTTCAAGATATTCTCAAGAGAAATGGTTTTTCACTTCTTGCTATCTCACTCGTGGATTTCCATGATGTAATGGAAGGAGTCATAGACGCAGCCGATAAAAAAGATATTCCAGGAGTAGCCAAAGCCTATCTTATTGCCGATGAAAAACTTAAAGCTGTCGAACTTGAGGCAAATGACGAAGAAATCCAAGCA
>JAVHOR010000066.1:0-13666 GCA_036170175.1 Patescibacteria group bacterium
CAAAATTTCTCTTCAAAACACACGATGACAAGATGATTGAAGCTGTGATTATGCGACACCTTGGAGGAAGAAATACTCTCTGTGTGAGTTGTCAGGCTGGTTGTCCTATGGCATGTAGCTTCTGTGCAACAGGAAAGATTGGACTCATACGCAATCTTGAATTCTATGAGATAGTTGATCAGATTATGATTGCAGCAACTACGCTTAAGAGTGAAGATAGGCTTCTCAGAAACGTCGTCTATATGGGCATGGGTGAGCCATTTTTGAATTATGATCAAGTGGCAAAATCTATCTCTATAGCAACTGCTCAAAAAAAGCTTGATCTCTCAAGTCGTCGTATCACCATATCGACATGTGGGATTGTTCCAGGAATTCTGCGTCTCGCGGAAGATTTTCCTCAAGTATCTCTTGCAGTATCGCTTCATGCTCCCAACGATGAAGCCCGAAAACGTATCATGCCTGTCGAAAATACATACCCCATAGAAAAGCTTATGGAAGCGCTCGATAGCTACACAGAGAAGACCAACAAACGAGTTTTTTATGAATATATTATGATTGCTGGAGTGACAGATAGACCAGAGTTTGCTCATGAACTCGCGACGCTGCTCGAGTGAAGACTTGCTCATGTGAATTTTATTCCCTACAATCCTGGAGAATGAATCATGGGAATTGGGTATCAGCCGACGAGTAATATCATGGTCAGGAAATTTCAAGATACTCTTGATAAAGCAGGAATACCTTCGACTGTGCGACATACTATGGGGGATGATATTGATGCAGCATGTGGTCAGCTTGCTCTCAAGGAAGAAGGAAGAAGCCTCGCAGAAGAAAAAGGAAAAAGCCTCAAACATCTTGTCGAAGAAAATTGGAAGGACTAACTTGCTTTTCTTTGATTTTTCGTATAATTTTTCTATAGATTAAAGGTTTCTCATATTTTCTATAATTATGTCAATCGATCAGATTATATTTACTATTGAATCAGCAAAGCTTGCGAACAATTATACGGAAGCTCGGAAAATTGCGCTCAAATGACTTGGTGCACATACTGATGATTATCGTCTCTATGAAGAGCTCGCTGACATTTATCTTTTTGAGTGAAATCTCGAAAAGGCTGACGAGGTCCTTGCTATTGCTCGTGAACTTCATCCTGATTCAGGAACTGGGATGTACCTCGATGGCTATATAGCAACGGCAAAATGAGAATTTGATCACGCAATAGAAATACTCACGATAGCCAATAAAAACCTCCCAAACAATGCAGAAATCCTCAGAAATCTTGGATGGGCCTACGTGATGAAGGCAGAAGTTCCAAGATGACTTTCGCTCTTAAGGCGCGCACTTATTCTCGCCCCCCATGAACCGATGATTATCAATGATCTTGCTGTCGCACTTATTGCGGCTGGAAGAGATGAGGAAGCGAGAGAAATATTATCATGACTTGGCCAAGCTGATCTCGTCGATGCTATCAAAACTGCTACTCTCTAAATTTGAATCGATTTCATGTTTTCTCTTTCTGTTTCTGATCTCATTTCGAGTTATTCTGGTGACTCAAAGTCTTTCTCATTTTCCTGAGAAATACCCGATGGATATATGAAAGATATTATCTTTCTGAAGCCTCTCGAATTTTCTCTACAGATTATTGCTATTGATGGTGGGATTAGCGTGATTTTTAATGCCCTATCAACAACTGTAGAATACGAAAAGAAGAAATATCCAATTCATGTTTCGAATTTCGAACGAATATTCAAAACTCATCTTGATCCCCTTGATGCCGATGATATCAAGCCTATAAAAAATAACACTATCGATCTCACTCCCGTAATACGAGAAGAGATCATAATGGCACTTCACATGGATATATAGTTTCTTTGAACGCGAGAAAATGCAAGAGTTCCTCTTCCCTATTATTTCCAGAAGAATCTTTTTAGTATCCTTACAAGAGAAAGTGCTTTATCTTTATATGAAAGTGAGATATGTATCTTTCTTCACAAAGAGACGATTTCTCAGCCGAATTTTTCTTTGAAATCAGTCACACCCTTGAGATGACCATCATCATCTCAATAAGGAGAAGATACTCAGAGAAAATCATAGAAGATACATCCTCGTTTTTTCCCTTCTCGTATAGCTTCCCATTGGAGTAAGTAAGGAGCCATATGTTTACGCATTTCTCTATCAGAAACAGATGCTCCATAGTAATAAAGTGCGCTTTCTCATGAATAGACAAATATTCCTCCAGCGATCACTTTTCATTCGAAAAAAGCAAAAAGAAGACCTCATACCTTTTCAGAAATGAGATTTTTTATAAAATTCTCATAATATACTCGAGAGTTATGGGAAAATCTATCTCGCATGGTCGTATCTTTCAAAAGATTCATCCAAATATCAATATTTACATCTGTAGCCTCTACCCACAAGGTTGTCACTCATCGCTTCTCTGCAAGACGAATATTGTATCTTCATTTTTCATGCATTTCAGAAAGGATTGTAGCCTCATCCTTGCAAAGATCGATTATACGAGTATATGGTTCAAGAAAATACTTATATAAGCTCCTTTTTTGTAAAACTATCTTTTGTGAAGATAAAGAGAGTTTATTCCCATCAAGATAATCCTCTCTTTGCCAAAATATAGCTCCATATTTCTTCACAAATTCTTCTGCCTTTGAAAGAAAAATAGAAGAATAGAGTGATGTATTTATACCTAAAGAAAAGGCTCCAATCATATTAAATCATACGGAACGAAACTCAATCAGGAGAGATTTATCCCCATCTGAGAAAACTTCAACATGCTCTGCTTGATGAGAAGATAGGAGGATATTTCTCCAAATATTGCTCTGCCAAAAAGAATGAGAAAAAATTGTCAAAGAATTATGCATACAAAAAGTCTATAGAAAAAGATGGAAACACCAAAGGAAAATTTGCAAGAAAAACAAAAACCTGCTATACTGTCCGTGTAATTGTATAAATTAAAGTCCTCTCAAGTGCTATTCTTGATATGATTTATACCTCATATTTCCTAATTTCCCCCTTATGCTTACCCAGCTCGAAGTCAAAAAATCCAGCACCAATACTGGTATTCGTATCTTCTCTTTCCATGGTGAACTCGATGAGACCAATGTCGATTCGACTTTTCCAAATATCATTACAGATATTGGTGACTTCAATAAAACACGAACGCTTTTCAATTTTGACATGCTTCACTATCTTAATAGTAAATCTATTGGATATATTGCTGATATAGCACAACGTACTGAAGATGGCGGAGGAAAGTTCGCTCTTGCTTGCCTTACAGATGAAGTCCGCGATACACTCGATCTTGTAGGAATCACCAATATTATCCCCGTCTATGAGACAGAGGATACTGCTCTTATTGAACTGTCGAAATAAAGAATTGATTTTTCTCAGGAAATATCTAATATAAAAATATAAATAATCTTTTGTCCATGTTTATCCGTGTATTTCATAAATTTTCTGAAAATCTTACTTCCCCAAAGCTGAAGATCGAGAAGCCTGTTGTTGAAAGTATAAAAGATCAACTTGATGGATTAAAAGAGGCAATAAAATGAGAAAAGGATGCACTTAAAAAGAGAAAGCTCCTGAGACAAATTGCCCGACTTGAGAGATTTAATGATCTCCAGGAATGAAAGATACTACCAGAAGAGAAAGATAAAATTCAGGCAATTCTCAAAGGAAAATCTTCTGAAAACTATCTTGGCTCTGATCTTCTTTCTCTCAAAAAACATTGAGTTGATATAGCACATCTTATTCTTGTATCTGAGAAGAACCCTGAGGAAAATATCAATTCATCTACAATTGCTGTAGGAAATTCTTTTGTTGTAAACTTTGGTGTAAATAAATATCTCAATGCAAATATTGGTGCTGGTGATATTCTCGGAGCAGAAATAAGCAAGATTACAGTGAATGGTACTGAAGGAGTAAGGAGAAATACTCCTCGTCCAGGATACTATGCTGGAAACAAATATCTTCCTATTTTTGATGGGGATAAAATCGAGATAGTAAGCAAATGAACTCTTAATAATGAGGAATGAAAATTAGCTCAGGATGCCACAGGGAAAAGATGGGAAAGGCTTAGAATAAATGATATGATTGAAGAGAATAATGAAAGGCCTCTCACTAACCTCTCAGAAGACATAATACTTCAGAATAAAATTACAGAATTTAAAAACGATATTACCACAAAAATTAAATCCTTTTCTCGCTACCAAGATATTCGAAAAATATCTGAATTTGCTCTCCCAAAGAATGATTTCAATGGAATTGCAGACAATATCTGAATTCAAAGAGATGATATTCCAAAAATATTATCGATAATGTCAGCTATAGGGATTCAAGAAAGTGGCTCTAACTATGGAGCACTTGGCCTCGCTATAGATAACCCAAAGAGTTCACATTACCAAGATAGGGCTATATGAAGATATCAAATTATGCCAAATAACTGGTGAGCTTGGTCAAGAAAATATTTTGGCGAAATACTTGATCCAAAGAATTCTCAAGACCAAGATAAGCTTGCCTTCGCTCAGATTTGAAACTATTACCTAGGATATGTGAAGCAATGATTATCTTTTAATAATACTATTGGAGAAATTTCTCAAGATTGGTACTGACGGGGTAGGACAAATCAGTGACCAACTACAGAAAAATATAAAGAATCTGTACTGGCAATTTATAATTCACTTGAAAGTAAGTTACAAGCTTAGAACAATCTCCCCTGCCCCTCGACCGCATTGTCGAGGGGTTTTTGTATTCTCATAAGCTTCTTGTAATCTTCCTTGAGATCATATCATATAATTTCGAGAGTATTATCATGAAGGAGAGTATCTATAAATTCTCTCACATCCATAATTCTCGGATCAAGGGAATATATATTTTCATCTACTCATATATACACCATAATATCCTCTCATATTGAGAGAAATATTTTTTTCGATTTTCGTATACTTCCAAGAAGATTTGAGAGATCAGAGAGTGAAGTAATTTCTATGGATTCTTTCTTTGATAGTGATTTCTTCTCTTCGAGATGCTCTTTTGGAAGAAGTGATCGAAATTCATATCACTTGAGAAGAGTTATATATTTCTCATTATTCATTCAAAGAGCGAATGGTATTTCCGAGAATTTCTCGATAGTGAGATCTGTCACAATAGTAGCAAGTTTTTGTGAGAGGAATGCATTTTCTTTCTGCACTTCAAGAATCTCTTGCATCTTTGGAGATATCTCATCAAGATTCTCATATATACCCTCAAGGGTATGATACTTTGATAAGAGGTCAACTGCTTTCTTCGGACCAAATCATGAAATACCAGGAATATTATCTGAGCTATCTCATACAATAGCAAGATAGTCACAGACTTGTTCTGGAGGAACACCAAACTTCTCTACAACATCAGATCGTTTCATAAATTTTCGCTTCATCGCATCGTAAATATGTATTTTTCCATCATAAATAAACTGACAAAGATCTTTGTCTGATGATACAATTACTACCTGATAATCATCATGCTCATGCTGATATGCAAGTGACCCAATAATATCATCTGCCTCATATCATTCTTGTGAAAGGATAGCAATATCTGCAGCATGAAAAAGTGAAAATACTCACTCAATCTGTGACTTGAGATTATCTGGCATACGATCACGCTGAGCCTTGTATTCAATGAAAAGTTTTGAACGAAAACTTCGTCCGACATCATTGGCAACTATGAGGGAAGCTTCTGGATTCTCATCTGCAAGACCTTTGAGAAACTTTGCTACTCAGAATATTGCATTTACTGGCTGTCCATCATGAGTATTCATCTCTGGAATCGCATAAAACATACGATAGAAAAGATTGTATGCATCGATAACAAAGAGCGTTTTTTTCATAATTATAATTTTTTAATCTTCTCGAACATACGAAGGAGTCATTTTTCTACTACATATTTTTCTATTCATTCGATATCAAACCACCGAATATCATCCACCTCCGACTCTTGGCGACTAAATACTGTATCATCATCTATAATTCATAGAAAGCGGATATCATAATGTTTATGATTTGGTCTTCACTTGAGATCTGGGGGAATATCATGAATATCTACATCGAAAATAGGAAGCTGTGTTTCTCTTGAATAAGAAAATATACGAGGTTCTTCTCTAATTCCAGACTCTTCATGAAATTCTCGAACCGCAGTAGCAAGAACATCAGGTGAATCGTCACTATGACCTCAAAATTGGAGCCACTTTTGAAACTTCCTATGAAACATGAGAAGTGTACGAGTTCGAGCTGGATTCACTATAAGCATAGAGGCGGTGATATGTCCATCGTCCCAGTGAGAATTATGAAAGGCTAGAGCTGGATATTTTTTGAGTAATTGAATAATATTATCTACAAAACTCTTCTCTTGTGGGAAATACTGAGCATGAGTCTCAAGTGAAGCTATAAGTTGTGATATGTTCATAATTTTATGATTGAGTATTTATTATTTTTAGCACTGATCCAGATACTTCTTCCTCTGTACCATTCGCATCGATCCGAACAAATATATCTTTTATGAACTCTAATTTTTCACATTTCTGATATCATCTGATAATTGCTTCATAGAATTTCTTTCCTTCTTTCTCGAATTTATCGCCAAATATATCTGAAGTACGCCCAAGTGCGAGATCAATATCTATATCAAGATAAAGAATAATATCAGGAAGGATTCAGTCTATTGCTTCAGAATTAATCTGAAAAATAGTATCGATACCAAGTCATTGAGCTTCTCACTGAATAGTACAAGAAGAAAGAAATGATCGGTCAGATATAACTATTTTTCCATCTTCGAGTGCTGGTTTTACCACTGTCTGAAGTGTCTGAGCTCGAGCTGCAGCATAGAGATACGCATTTGTCAGTGGATGCATCACCTCATTTTTCCATTCTTTTCATTGGGCAAGATAGCGAATATCCTCTGCGATCGGAGTCGATCCAGGCTCACGGACGAGCACCACTTCCTTTCAAATACTTCTAAAAAACTCACCAAGCTTCTGTACTTGAGTAGTCTTTCATGAACCGATGATGCCTTCAAGAACAATATACATAATTAATTGCCATCATTATCACGACCCACCATTCCTCCTACGACAGCCATTTTTGCCTTAATCGAAGCATCTGCCTCATAGTCTTCGAGAATAATATGATGGAAATCAAGCTCGTCGATAGACTTCAGACTTGGATCAAGTTTCACTCGTGGAAATGGATGTGGAGTACGAGTCATCTGCTCCTTCATCTGCTCGATATGATTCTCATAGATATGGACGTCACCAAATGTATGGACAAATCCTCCTGGCTCAACTCCAAGAAGATGTGCAAGGATATGAATGAGAAGTGAATATGATGCGATATTGAATGGTACTCCGAGAAAAAGATCAGCCGAACGCTGATAGAGTTGCCCGTAAAGCTTTCCATCCTTGATAGAATATTGGGAAAATCCATGACAAATAGGATATCGGGAAGCCTCATCTGGTAACGCCATAGTATAAAGATACTCAGGATTCCATGCCGTGAGACAGCAATTTCGAGCATATGGATCATCTTTGAGCTCTTTGAGAATCCAAGCTACCTGATCGATCGTACGACCTGGAGTTTTTGTCGGCCACCGTCTCCAGAGCTCACCATAGATCTTTGGGAGTTCTCCATGAAGCTTTGCAAAATCTGCATCTTCCAGAATTCTCATGATAAATTCTTCTTTTGTCATTGCAGGCATAGTCCCCCTTTTGACCTTATTGTTGTAGATATAATATGGATAATCATCCCAAATATGAACACCATTTTCGACAAGGAATCGAATATTCGAATCCCCACGGAGAAACCAAAGAAGTTCGGTTACGACTCATTTCCAGTAAACTTTTTTCGTCGTAAGGAGAGGAAATCCTTCCTCGAATTCGAATCGAAATTGACGACCAAAAAAACTATAGGTCACATCCCCACTTCAGAGATCCTTATTGTAAATACCATTTTCGATGAGATTTTTTCAGAGGTCGAGGTATTGTTGTTCTGGGTGAATAGACATAATTTATAGGTTAATTTTTAAGAAAGCTAAGAAAACTATTCAACGGTAAATACATTCTCTGTTCCATAGTACTCTCTCCAATTCTTATTGTAAAAGTCAAACATGCGAGCAAGACGAGCCTGATCAAGTTCTTCATATCCAAGAGATTGTATGACAGTAAGGAGTTCAGAACGAGTCGTATCGACAAGAGTCGGATTATCGATCACTCGCTCGAATTCTGCAAGATAGCCATATCCAGCATTTTTATCAAGACAGAGAACAATATTATTACCCAATTCATATCCTTCACGATCACGAGACCATTTTGCCTGATACTGAAATCCTGCTCCTAATACCTTCTCATCCATTTCCTCAAGTGTCATTGGAGCAAGATCAACTTCCCATTCTATACGGGCTGTACCATTGAAACTTGATTCATCATTTACTGTAGACTTCACGACGATAATAGTTTGCGTAGGTGTTCCGCGAGTCCGTACAGAAAAAGATTTTGCATGATCACGAATACTCTCCAACCTAACTTTCTCTTCTTCTGTAATAAATGGAGTGAAGGCCTCAAGAAGACCATTGATGCTTCCTCACTCAAAATAGTGATTTCTTTGACTTTCAGAATAACTATGAGAAAGTGTTGGAAATGATGATCGGACATGAGACATAAAAGCGTCTTTCTCTGCTTCTATCCCAAGAAGGACCTTGATCTCGACTTCGTATGAATGCATTTGTGAATAAAATTAACGCAATATATAGAAGGAAATTATATGAAATAATTTGACTTATGAAATAAAGAAAATAATATGCATTTGACTATTTAATATTAAATGTATAAAAATGAATAATTCAGCGCATTTCGACGCAATTACAAAAGTTTCTCAATGAATATCTGTAGAGGTCAATCTAGGAAATTGATTCAGGGTGGAAAAGTCAAATCCAATCTTTGAAGATTCTGCAATAGAAATCATCCGAAAGGAGATATCTATAATGCTAGAAAGACTAGGTCAGATACGAGAGAATCATGAGCTCCCACAAATAAAAACAGCTGTAGTAGGAAATGTAGAGGTGATACTGAGCTCGCCGAAAAAGAAGTGACTCATGCAAATTGCAGATAGACTAAAAAATTGGAAGAAATGAAAAGATAAAGATAAGGAAGAGGAAAGACATTTACCAATAGAAACAAGGGTAAGTCATGATCCTTTTTGAAATATACATCTCAAATATCAAGACGAGGAAGATAATGAAAGAATATTTCCTATCCCACTTACAATCCGTCTTTCTGATAATGGAGTTGAGTGGCCAATATATTGGACTGTACTCTCAAATGCTCTTGCGAAGAAATTCCAATTTTTCCAAATTCTCTCCGAAAAGAAAAGGAAAAAGGAGCATTAGGCCTTCGGTGATAGATATGCTACCATATTTTCTTCGCCTTCACCATATCGTCCTACTTTCTTATAGTCTTGTTCTGGTGGACTCGTCATCTCCGCAAAGAGAAGTTGTGCAATATCCATTCCTGGGCGAAGAATAATGGGCACACTGTTCATATTGGCAAGCTCAAATGTAATATTGAGATAATGTCCAGGATTGATAAGCCCAGCCGTATTATGAACAATGAGTCCAATACGCGCAAGTGATGACTTTCCTGAAAGTTGGATGAGATATTTCTCAGATCAGAATTTCTCTACACTTGTCCCCAAAACTGTCACTCCTGGACGGAGAGTGAGTCATTGTTCTGGTGTCACAATGAGCTCTTCATATTCAGGAAGAATATGATTCACTGGATCAATATTGGTGATGGAATGATCTTTCACGATGAGAAATTTGTTCCCAAGACGAATATCATAGCTCGCAGGCTGAAGACGAGATATATTAAAATCAGAGATTGATATAGTTCCAACATCAATAGCAATGCGGATATCATGATCAGAAAGATACATAGTCAATGAATTAAAGATTATCTTTATTGTATCTATTTTTTCGCGATTTCAACTCCCTTCATGTAATATTGTATAATTTCTGTATATTTTTTCCCAAGACTTGCTGCATAAGTAGCTCCTATTCAGGAAATACCGACTCCATGTCCAGATCGAGTATGTCATATTCACCCTGGATCATTCACTGACTGAAGATATGGAATATCTATACAAGAAGTATTTTTACTTGTCTCACAATATTCCTTGTATGATAGAGTATGTCAATCTGAGGTGCTAAAATACCAAGCCTTAATAAGTTTTCATTTATATTTGATAACTTCCCTCTTCGTAGCATCTACTATCTTAGAAACCTTTGGTGAACGCGATTCATAGCCATAACCAAGATATTTTTGGAATTCATCAGGATTATCCGATCCATCATAGAGAGTGGTATTATATTTTCTATTATCTTTTTGAGTATAAAAGTATGCATAACTTCGTGCCGCGACGATAATTGTCTTAATTTTCTCATCAAGATCTCCATTCGAAACCTCTCAAAGTCATTTAAGATAATCTTCAATGGGAAGTTCATTCACGACAAGAAGACTTCCACTTACATTTCTTACGACAATCCTTCATCTGAAGATATTATCATTATATTTCCCTATCGTATCCCAGCTTGGGATCCGAGACCATGATGGAATACGAACGAGATCAGAAGAAAATCTCAATATTGATCCTTCATATTTTTTTTCTCATACGGTAAGGATGAGTCTTCCTGTAGATTTCTTCGTGAGGGAAAGAGTCGAAGATCGAAAGATAGGAATAGCTTTATTATCGAGACGAACTATTGGAATTTTGCTTCATGCAGAAGCAAGTGTAATCTCTTGATTTGGATATGAGAGGCGGATTTTTATGGTACTCCCTCCAGAGCTTTTTGGAATAAGAGTTACAGTATTTGTCATTGGAACAGGAGCAACTGATTGAAGGGAGTATTGAACCTCATCTTCTCCATCAATTCTATCTATCTTTGATTCTCATGAATTATATATTGGTTGTACATTTCATACATTTCCTACTACAGTATTTCTGAGCTCTCCGAGAAGAGAATAGAGATTTTTTCCTGGGCATGTTGTGGCAGCGAGATCACGATGCCCTATAAGTCGAGGGGTGCTAATACCGTGCCATATACAATCAGCTGATGAGCTACAGAGCGAAGCTCATATTCATTGCTCATCGACACGTATACCATATTTCTTTGCGACATAAGTGATCGCAGCAATAAGTCCTGCTTTCTGGTCTCTATTGACTGTGATGGTCTCATAGTTTCCTATAAGAGATATTCCAACTGTTCCTCTATTGTTTCCATAGACATGAGCTCACTGAACATAGTCACCTCCTGCTCGTCACTCATAGATCTTCCCTCGTTGTCAGACGATGAAGTTGTACCCGATATCTCCCCATCACTTTGTGCGAGTATGATAAAGATAAATAGCACGAATAAGTGTTGCATCATTATTATCTTGTTCGAGAGACTCTGCGGTATGATGAATAACTATTCGATCAATTTTTTTTGATTTTTGTATCGGCCAATAGAGCTTGTTTCCATTCTCATAACGCTTGAGTGAGAAAGTGGTCGTTGCATCTGGATTCGACGCAAAAATAGTATTGTATTCGTTATCTGATTTATTGCGTCTATCTTGTTCAGCCTGAGTCTCCTCTATGATAAGAGGTGTCTGCCCCCTATTAATCCATTCCTGTTTTTTTTTCTCTATCTTATCCTTTGGTATATATCGGATAGATTCATCGGCACCCCATTCGGCCCGAGATATTATCTGAATATCTGAAGCTGCATCAGCAATAAAAGATCCTGGACGAAAAACAAGAGTCCTTCCAACACTATCCTGAAATGAAGATACAAGTGAGATTCGAAGTGATGGATCAATCTTTCAAGAAATATATATTTTGACGCTCATATCATGACGAGCGCTCGTAACCAAAGGGAAAGTCGTCATACGAGAAAAATCAGTCTCATCTTCTATGTCAAGATTTCTCGAGAAAGTCTTTCCAGAAAAACTCCATTCCACCTTGATATCATCGGCAGAAGTAGGATGAAATCATTCAATGACAAGTGAGAAAGTCGTGCGCGGAGTATCAAAAGTAAATGTCTTTTCAAGTACAGAAGCTCAAGAAGATACATTGATTCTATCATAAAATTCATTATAGTCATATTTATTTTGCCATGCAAAAGAAAATCCTATAGGAAATATACAAGAGCATAAAATAATAATCGTAAGAAAAAATGAGAAAAAAGTACGGATTTTTTGCATTTTCAAATAAAAAGAGCTACAATGAACAAGCTATGTGGAATATCTCCACGGAAGTTTCTGTTAACCCGCAAAGGATATGCGTTTTCACCCTGAAATCAAGGAATTCACCAAAAATACACTCATTCTGACGCTTTTTTTCACGCTTGTTCTCGAGCTCACTTGGGGATATGTGGCTCCATACCTTGGACTCTGAGCGAGTGCTGGAAATGATGCGAACTTTGCTCAGGTAGATACACACTATATGGGAAGTATGGCGACAGCGGTTTCTATCAATATTGGTCAGAAACTCAGTGGAATAAAAAAAGGTCCAGTCGATCTCGCCAATGATGTCATATCTATAGCAGAAGTCCTTGCGAGTCCAAAAGATGGTGAACGAAGGCTCATTGCGAGCAATATGCTTTCACTCGAGTCGTATGTGAATCTTCTCAAGACAGATATCGTCGGTCTTCTCGATCAATCGACAGACCGCACTGTCGCACTCGATGATCATATCGATCTTCTGAAGTCCTTCTATACTCGTACTTCTGAGCGGGCTCTTCTCATCGAAGAACAAATTCGAGATCTAGAGGCTATACTCACAAGTGCTGTAGAGAAGACAACTCTTGCAAAGACAACAATGGAAGAAAAATATAAATGATTCGAATATGACTGAGTCGATACGGTGATCAATGACTATGTCACTGCGAAAAATGAAGAAAATCGTGCCCGAGTCTATCTTGCCTATCTTCAGAGATTCCAGAGTGGATATGGTATTCTCCAAGGACAAAATAAGAAAATCCTCGATACACTCATCAACAATCGTGAAGCTCTCATAAAAAGATCAATACTTGTCATCCCGGATTCTGGATCTGATCTCCTCAAGAAGCTCAACCTCGTCACGACAGAATCAGCCTATAAAGAAACTCTGAAATAAAAATACAAAAAATGTTCAAAAAAATCCTTACATATAGTATACTCTCGCTCGTCGGAATGATGGGGTTTTTAGGTGATTGAAACAGTATACTTCACACTCCATTAGCAGTACAAGATTCTTATGCCTGAACTAGTAATTCCGTCCCTTGTTGACAGCCTTGATCTGACGCAACAGAATGTAATTGAAAAAAAACTGATCAAAATGCCGACATGCAAGCAATGCTCAACAAGCTTGTCGCAGGACTCAATATTATTCTCGATATCCTCACTATCATCGTCTCACCAGCAATCATGCTCGCGGGATGGCTCATGTCTCCTGACTGGACGAATGGTGGTCTTTTTGGCATTCAATCCGTCCTTCATTCTCTCTGGGTGACAGTCTCGAATATTGTCTACTTCATATATTCTGTCCTTCTGATATTAATAGCACTCGCGACGATATTCAATTCTCAGAACTATGGCTACAAGCAACTTCTT
>JAVHOR010000067.1:0-2824 GCA_036170175.1 Patescibacteria group bacterium
GAACTCTTCAGGATTTCAGTCGATACTCTTGAAGAGTGCATGGAGGAGTTGTTCTTCTGTCGGTTCACCTTCATGCTCCTTCTCATCTCACATTTCAGTTATTGCTTTTTTGTATGCCTTGAGACGCCATTTATATATACCACCGGGCATTCGAGTACTACGAATAAATGCATCAAGAAATGAATATGTCCCATCTGGTGCTGATGCGAGTTTTGGTTTAGTGACAACAGACTGAAATTCCCTGATATCTTCAGCGTAGAGATGGCCGTATCCACTTACCATAAATTGTATTGCAGCCATGACCTCTTCAGGACGAGAGTCTTTATTGTGTGCAATATGAATACATTTGAGTCGAGACTTTGGTCCTGGAAGATTTCCAATCTTCTTTTTATATTTTTCAGTAATTTCTTTACTTGCATCGACGATATCTGCATATACCTGTGCCTGTACTCCATCGCCAAGAAATGGCATAAAATTTGAGGCACTCATAGCAAATCGAGCAGCATCCAGCTTGGATCATTTTTCAAGATTATGTTCGACACTGTGCCATATCATCTCCATACCCTTCCACATGCTGTTTAGATTCTGCATTTTCCCAAGCTTGCTGAGCCAGCTACTCTTGAGATGAGAGTGATGATGTTCATCATGATCTGCATGAGCAGCATGGGGATCAAGAATATCATCAGATGTAGCAGTAAGCCCATGTGATCTTAGATAGTCGAGAAACGCTCAATATGTGAGTTGCTTTGGTTGATAGAATGCTTTTTGAGCTTTTTTTGCACCATGTTTCTCAGCGTATGCTTTTGCTTTCTCAGTTTTTTCTCCATTATATTCTCAGAAATGCACCATTCCATCCTCGATTCATCCTATACGGATATGACCAGTGTCTCAAGAGAAACATTTTATAGCATGTTTTTGTTTCTTTCCATGCTCCTCATGTTCTTCTACGAAGTCCGATCATTCTATATGAGCATGATCAGAGAGTCAGCAATCTTTCGATAATGCAGATATAAATGAATGATCATCAGTTATTTTTGCTATACGTTTAAATTTTCCAGCTTTTGCTATATTGAGAATAATTTCGAGTGGAATACTCTCTTCTTTTGTTCCTCAAGGTGCAATAATATCAACGAAATTTCCATGTACCTTGAGTACCTTCCATATTTTTGTATCTGCCTTTCCATCTTTTTCTTCTTCTGGAGCTTCGAAATATGTACCTTCTTCAAATCAAAATTCTCGACCAGGCGCATCGATAGTATCGAGTTTTGCGACAATATTTCCTGAAGTGACCTCATCTTTGAGTGATGTGGCGTCAAAGATTTTTCATTCTATTCCAGCATCTTTGGAATTATTTGTAAGTTTTGCATCAAAGACTTCTTTTGAGATTACCTTTACATCACTCGTACTGTTTCGAAGAAATTGGTAGAAATCAGTATAAGTAAGAAGTTTTGGTTGTTTTCCTTGGATCATCCCATTTTCTATAGGAAGTCATTCGATGAGTACCCCGGATTCACCTCCATTATCAGCATCGAGCGGAAGTTCATTTTCATCGGTACTTTTTTGTATTCGGAAATATCGAGGGTTCTCTTCATCACCAAACATGAGAACACTTCCTACTCCCATATCTTCTATTCCTTCCACGAGACATTTCGAATTATCAGGACTTCGAAGGTTTTTCTTTATGAGAAGCTTGAATGTATCGAGCATATCATGATCGAGACTATTTCCATCCTCATCTTTTGGTCCGAGTGCACGCATCTTTGCAGGGATACTGTCAGTATTCGTATCAGTTTCTTTGCTTGCAGAAATACCGAGCGATCTGACGATCGATTCTCCGATTTTCTTGAGTTTCTTCGGATTGGAAAAAATAGGATCAATAGATCATACTTCAATATTATGAGCTGATATCATAATATCTTCACTTCATTTTAAATGTCGTATAAATCTTTCCTTTTCATCATTCCCTAGACTTGTATACAATGATCAAAAATTATCTTTTGCAAAATTTTGGAGATAATTGGCATTTATAAGATTATTTTCGGAAGCAAAATTGATGCTTATATCTATCTGAAAATCACTGAGAATTTCAAGCTTTCTTTTACTTGGCGCATTCTTATATATTGATAGTATTTCAGCCATATCCATGCTGTCTGGATAACTCGAATGTTTCGAATAGTATTGATGGATCTTTTGTATTTTATTTTTCTCCTGAGGAGTAGCATTTATAGTATCAATATCATGAAAGATCTTATCAAAATTATATTTGTCTTGAGGAGTCATGTTGGCACTTTTTGGGAAAATACTTAACGCCTTTCTCATTTCATGTTTTTGAGTCGAATGTTTTACTAAATCTTCTCGATCAAGAGTTTCGATATATCCTATAAGTTTTCATTCCCAGTTAGCTTCATTCTTTATGGCTGGATATGTAGAAGATATACGGTCGAAAGCCCTTTTTCTTTGATATATAAAATCTTTTGAATAGTACAATATTTGCTCTCAAATCTGGCTGTCCCTTAGGTCAGTAATATCTTTTTCTTTTACCCCTTCCCAGTCTTCCATTTTAGCTATACGGAGATCTTTCATTTGTTGCTTTATTTGATTTTCTATATCTCATTTATTTTGCTTTATTTGATTGAATTTTATAGGATCTATAGGTTCATTAAGAGTTCGAGAAATACCTTCTTTGAGAAGGGTGGAGATATTTCATTTTACTTGTTTTCTTTCTGTGGGTGTTTCAGAAGTTTCAGAAGTACCAGATGGGGAGTCTACAGTTGCCATATTTCTATAAGTTATTTTCCCTTGCATTTTACCTGAAAACATGAAA
>JAVHOR010000068.1:0-13505 GCA_036170175.1 Patescibacteria group bacterium
AGCTTATCAATGACTTCTACTCATTCTCCTGCGACTCTTCAGAGTTTCACGCTTTTGTAGGTGATAGTATTTCCACTTCCGAGAAGCGCGATTTCTCATTCTTGTTCACTGATTATTTTTACAGACTTCAGTGGAAGAATTACTCTTTCTCAAGCATCTGGAGATATCGTTTCTTTTGAGAGAGAAAATATCACATTGACAGCACTTCCGAGACTTCCGAGAGCACTTGGAACACTTATTCTTATGGTATAGAGGAGATTGGCTCAAGCTGTACGAGAGAGCGCGATAATAGTTCCAGTAAATGTTTTTGAATCCATCTTTACTGTGACAGAATCACCATTTGATATATGGCTCGCAATATCGCTATTGACATCGAGGACAATCTCTGGAACATTGGAAGCTATCTCGATAAGTGGAGTTCCCATATTGGTACGTTGACCGACTGAAGCAATCACTTTTGTCACTGTACCATCAAATGGGGCAATCGCAGCGAGTTTTGAATATTCCCTCTTTGCCTGTTCGAGAGAAAGTGTATTTGAATTCCGACTCGCAGCAAGCTGATTGAGTGTAAGTTCTTTACCCTTTCTTGCATTATTTCTTGCTGATTCCGCTTGTCTGAGAGCAAGCTCTACAGTTTTTAGTCTATCCTTGAGATCGACTCGAGTGTTCTCATAGGTCAACTTTGCATCTTGTGATCCAGAGAGAAAAGTAATCTCATCAGCATTGAGCTCTCGAGTAAGACTCACTAATGCAATCTGTGTAGCTTTCTCAGTATTCTGATAATTATTGAAGAATGTAAGTGTCTGTGATTTCCATGCATTAAATCCAGTCTCAGATCACTGTATTTGTGTTTTTATCCCATTCCAGAGTGTGAGCCAACCATCTTGCATAACTTGAGGAAGTCATCCTCATACGACATCATTTTGAATCATGAGAAGCATGGAATCAACATATTTCTGGAGCCGAACATATCAATTCGTCACAATTTCTAAGTCTGTCTGTATTGTTTCAGGAGCAAGACTTCCTCCTTTTTCTTTTTTTGCTCGAATCTCTCCACGACTTCCATAGAGCTTGTTCCATTCATTCATTGCATCAGCATAAACATTTCCTATTCTAGCTCCAAGATATGGTTGCCATGCATCATTTGTATATTCGAAATTAGTACTGATACCAAGAATTTTGTCTCCTTCATAGAGAAAATTGGTCATGATTGATTCAATACCACCAAGATATGTCCTATAATTTTCATTATAGCTTTCAAGTGTTTTCTTGTTAGTATTGACAAGACTCTCATAGATAAGTGCATTTTTTGCAAGCAAAGTATCATAGGATTTTTTTGCTTGTTCATAAGCAATTTGTGTATCTGTGATAGCCTTATCGAGGGAAAGACTTGTCGATGCGATACTTGAATCCTGAATAGTGAGAGTATTCTCTGCCTGCGCAAGACGAATATCATAAGAATTTATAGTATCCTTGAGAGAAACAAGTTTCGATCATTTCTTGATTTTCTGTCATTCTTTCACTGAAATAGTCGTCACTTCTCAAATCGACTCGGCAGCAAGTGTGATTGCTGATCAGGCTGTAAGACGAGCCGATTTCTCGACACTATATGATTCTACTTTTCTTCCTATAGAATATGTCTGTATAAAAAAGTCCGTTTTTTTCGGAGTCGCTACAAGAACTTCTTGAGTCTGAGTACAACTCGAGAGAATAAAAGAAACAAATAGAAAAATGGCAATAGGTTTTTGCATAGGAGTATTTAGGAAACTTTAATTAGAGATTACATTCAGATTTGAGAAGCTCAATAAAGTCTTCCATATCTTCTGCTTTGATGAATCCGACAAATCTTCCATATTTCGTCATTGTCATAAGCGTATCACCTTCACTGATATCGAGCATATCACGAACATCTTTTGGAATGACGATCTGTCATTTTGTCCCAACAGTCACAGAACCATGCATTTTGACACCACAATCAATACTTCGGACACTCTTTTTCTTAGATCAAAACATAAGTATAATAAGTTAGAAAAGTAAGAATAGTGTGTATTCTATAAAAACTTGTTTTTTTTGCAAATTTATTTTGGAAGAATGTATTGATTTTCTCTAGAGATGTATAGAATCTAATTCTAGAGTCTAGATTTTACAACTTCAAGAGAAATTATCAACTTGCCAAAAAAATAAATGAACTATTGGTTTTCCATACTCTCTCTCATTATTCTAATCTTTTCTGTCATATGGTGGTTTCTTTTTTGTGAGAAGATCTGACAAGAAATACCAAATAGTCTCCTGCGTAAATATTCAAAATTTCCTTTTCTCCTCTTGACTATATGGCTTATAAGAGGAACTATTTTTGTTCTCCTTTTGAGTCTTTTTATTGATCCTCAGATAATCAGAAATACTTCTGTTCCTATTGGAAATGAGTGAAATATAGCAATCCTTCTTGATATATCCCGCTCTATGCAGACCGACGATATAGCACCAAATCGCCTTGAGAAAGCAAAAGAACTCATAGAAACATTTCTAGGAAGAAAAGAGCTTGGTAATATAGGATATATTGCATTTGCCGGTAAACCATTTGTACTTTCTCCTCTGACAGCTGATAAGGAATGACTCTGAGATATCCTCAGAAATACCACATCTTCGACGATAAATCAATGACTCAAAGATACCTCTGGAACAAATATAGGCGATGCTATTATAGAAGCCAATCTTATGCTCAGTGGAGCAATAGGAAATGGGGAAAAATCTATTATTCTTATCACTGATGGACGAGCAAACATCGGTATTGATCCTCTCATTGCAGCCAAGGAAAGTAAAGAAAATGGAATTCATATCTATAGTATAGCTGTAGGATCATCATCATGATCTCTTCTCTCATATAAAAATAATGCAGGAAAACGTGAATATTTCTATGATGAGGTAGGAAAGCCACTCAAAGCTGATGTGGATGAAATTATGCTCAGACAAATCGCCGAATCAACACAGGGAAAATACTTCCGCGCAGAAGACGGAAATATTCTTGATACCGTATTTCAGGATCTGAATGAAATATTCACTCCTATTGTGTCATATAAGAATGTGGAACAATCGATTCCCCTTACACCTATATTCTTTGGGATTATTATACTCTTGGCTCTTATCCATGAGTGACTTTCATTTCTTCTAAGAAAAACTTACAAAGTCGAGTAAAAAATTTGCATTTTTGAAAAAGTTCGCTATATTTTCGTGGCTAGAAATATGGATCGATAGCTCAGTTGGTAGAGCAACGCCCTCTTAAGGCGATGGTCGGCGGTTCGAGCCCGCCTCGGTCCACCATTAAAATCACAAAAATCTCATGAAAATGAGATTTTTTATTTTTCATAGAGACATGATGGTATCCGAAAAAGAAGTCTCCGCCTAATTCTCTCCTCTATGCATCTTGACATGGGAAAATTTCTTTTTGACACATACTTATATTCGACTACACTCTCACTTAGATAAACATCTTCAGAGAAGAGAAAGATTCTTGATAGAAGCTGAAGGAAAGATATAAGCAATTCGAGGGTTAAGAGGGCCCTGAATTCCATAAACAGCTTATTGGAAAAATACGAAGTGAGAAAACTTCATGAGTAAATAGTAGTCCTAGTAAGGTCGAGAGTAATATAGATTATTCACAAAGAGATATAAATATATTTTAATTATTAAGTAAAAAATTTATGAAAAGTTTTTATAAGGTTTCAGTGGCGATTTCAGTTATTGCATTTGGTCTCACTGGATCAATCTCAGTGTTTGCAGCGACAGCACCGACCCTCGGAGTTGCGGCGAGTTATGCTGTCTTTGGTAAAGCCGGAGTAACCAACGACTCCAATGTCGGGACTACCCATATCTGGGGAAATGTCGGTGCCGATGCAATCAATGTCACAAATCTCAATGATGCCACGCAAGTGGATGGAATTATTGATAACGGAGTGGGAGTTGAGGCAGCTATATTGACTACCTATGGGCAACTCGCGGCAATCCCCGATCTCCCTGTTGTTCTCAATCTCGCCGGGAATAATACGGTCGCACCCGGGGTCTACAACGTCGGAGCGACGACACTCAACGGAGTTCTTACTTTGAGCGGTGCTGGAGTGTATGTCTTTAGAAGTTCCTCTAGTATTGACGTCACAGCGGGCGTAGGTGCGGAAGTGAAGCTCACTAACGGAGCTGATGCTTGTAATGTATTTTGGCAGATTCCTGCTTCAATGACGATCGGTGCCGGAGCGAAGATGGTCGGGACGATCGTTGCCGATACGGCACTTATTTCCCTTGGAACCAATGCGACTCTCCAGGGTCGAGCCCTCTCCCGTATTGCTCAGGTCACTATGCTCGGTAATCAGATTACTGAACCGACATGTACACCTCCTCCTATAGTAGTATCATCATGACCTGGTGGCGCATCATATTCTCCATCTCCAGCGCCTTCTGTTGTTGCTACTGGTGCTGTAACTGCTACCGGGACTGCTACTGGGACTATAGTTATAAGTACACCATTGTCACGACCAATTATTAACATCAAAAAAGTTCCAAGCCGACTCACTCCATTTCCATTTGGAGGTGGTAATGTCACCTATACTTATACAGTCACAAATCCAGGTAAAGTAGGAATGAGTAGTATTATTGTCACTGACGATAAATGTAGCCCAGTATATCGAGTTTCAGGAGATTTAAATAAGGATAATATTCTTGATCTGACTGAGAAATGGACGTACAAATGTCACATGAATATTTCAGTTTCGACAAAAAATATTGCTACAGCTGAATGAAAGGCAAATGGTTTTACTGTAAGAAGATCTGCTATTGCCAATGTATATGTGTGATTTCCTACGCTTCCAAATACAGGAATTCCTCCTGAAGAAAGTAATACTCCATGGAGCATGATAATGTTTTCTGTGTTAGCTCTAGTTATCTCTTCTTCAGCATTTCTCATAATAAGAAATCAGAATATCTAGTATAAATTTTTCAAAAATCTATGTGACTCAAAACTTGATTCAAATGGTGATTACTATTTATTGTGAGCGCTATAGGCATAATATCCTTACAAAATATTCTTCTTCCAACCCTTTGACCTACTGATCTCAATGCTTCTACAAAACCTCTGATGGATTCTGGCAATTCCATCGAGAATAGATGAGTGAATTCAAGTAAAAGAACTGTCACGAAGAAAACTATCATAAATCTTCCAGCTCGTATCAAAATTCCAAAAATCAATGTCGATGCTTCTATAAAATATATGGGGCTTACGACCGAGTGAGCAATGGATACGCCAAAGAGTCCATTCGATGTAGGATGGTTTCGACTCGGAAAACGTCCTGGTGAGAATGGAAGTGCTGTCATTTCTGGACATTATGGAAAATGGAAAAACTGAGATATAGGAGTATTTACTCGACTGAGTGAATTGCGTAAGGGCGATACAATCTCCATAGAGGATAATAAGGGAAAAAGTATTACTTTCATAGTACAAGAGATTCGAAAATATGATCCCAATGGAGATACCTCAAAGATTTTTTCTTCAGATGATGGAAAGGGGCATCTCAATCTTATTACTTGCCAAGGTGTCTGGAATAATATTCTAAAAAGTTATCCCGATCGACTCGTGATATTTGCTGATAAGAAATAATTCCCATTCTAGGAATGAGACGATAATTTCTTTCATCTATATGTTTCTATTATTTGAAGAATTTCTCCTCTTTTTTCTGTAGATAAGATTTCTCCATTATATTCTACTCTTTCCACATCGGAAAGAGTTTTTATGAGAACAGCATCATTCATATAGTGACTTATATCTCGAGAAGTGTGAGCATATGCATGTTTTTGTGATGCTATCTGAGCTATGATATATCGAAGAAATTTTGCTGTTTTCACTTCAAATTTCTCATCATGAATTCATGGAATCGGTGGTGGAATTATCGGTTTTTCTCCAAGCACCCTATTTCTTTTTATGGAAGAATATACTCGAAAAAATACAAGAATGCAAACAAAAAACCCTAGAGTGATAATGAATCCTATCGGAGAAAAAGTATATATATTTGAGATTCTCTCATTCTGAAAAAGAAGAGATGAAGGAATATCCATAGAAAATATATTTAGATCGTGAAATTGACGAGATCTGATACAAAGCTATAGGCTCCGATAAGAATAAGTGCTGCAATAAATGTATTAATGACAATATTTTTCCCTTTCTTCATACGCTCCTCATCTCCTCAAGAAGTAATATAGTAATATCCTCACATCACAAGAAAAAATACAGCGATAGGTCCAGCAAAATAGAGCGCAAGACCAAGAATCTTATTCCCTACACTAGCAATCTCACCTGTGAAATCTCATCGTGCGATCACTCCTCACCATACTTTTACAAATCCAAGGAATATAAGTCCAAGTATACTATAAATAATACGATTCTTATAGGCTTTTTGTTTCTCTTCATCACCTCATGACATGATAAGTCGGAAAAGTCCCCAGGTAAATGTGACAATCGCAACTCAGAAAATAAATATTTCAAAGAATCCTGTGATTACTGAGACAAATCAGGTTCCAGATCCAAATAGTACACCATCATTCCAGAGAGGAATACCTGTTGTCGAACTTCAAATAGTATCATTGAGTCAAGAAAATGCCTGATAGATGATTCATGGAATATTCAAAAAAAGGAATCCGACAAGAGTATATGTAAATTGACGCTTCTGAGTCTTGATACGTTCTTCATTATCTGAAAATACGATCATATACACTCATATGAGCACTATATATATAAGCGCGAATCCTGATATGATAAGCTTGAATGCATTGAGCAAGGAGAGTCCTAGTGCACGAGAAGCTTCTATAGGATCAGTCGTAGTAGGAGTTGTAATAGTTATCGATCAATCTTTGATTATATCAGAACCATCAGGTAACAATGGGCCCGCATATCCAGAAAATATGGATAATCAGAAAAGGCATAAGAAAGTTAATGAGGTGTAGAGAAATATTTTTTGTAACATGTGGTGATATTAGTCGTAAATAAAAGAAAGACAACTCTAAGTTCTCTCTAGTTCTGCTCGAATGGCATGAATCACGTCTTTGATACGAATCTTTTCATTCGCCATACTCATAGCAGAGATTTGTTTCTCGAGATCTTGCTCTTCCATCTCAAGTGCATGAATTCGCATATCATATTCTGCCTTGATTTCCTCTACTCGAGCTCGATACATTTCTATCTGTTTTTGTTTTTCTTCTCTTGTAGACTGATCTTCTGCTTCAAGGACGGAAAGTTCATCGATAAATTCTTCGAGTTTTGTCTTGAGCTTTGATGAAGTGATAGACCCGAGCCTATCTCGTACATGCGGTGAAGTCTCAAGAGAAGAATCGAGAATCGATCCATGATTGTCAAGAGAACTAGACTCTTGGACAAGGGTCGATACTGACACATCATCATTGAGAAGAGAGAAAAGAGCAGAGTCAGTCTCACGAGAATTTCCTGTATCCTGAACCCCAGATACGATAGAAGAAGGTTCAGGAATAGTTTCTGGGAGAGTCTCTTCATTTATTGTATCTTGAGAAGACGCTGAAGTTTCTCATGTCTGACTTACTGTAGAAGCATCCTCAGGAAATGAGGTAGGGGAAATATCGATTGGTGCTCCATCCTTGATAAAGGTTCATTCTCTATTTCCTGGAGTAGCTGGTATTGAGTCCCCTCCCATATCTCCTCCGATATCGAACGACATGTCTCCGCCAATGTCAAAAGATACTGCACCGTCTTCTTCAGGAGATTGAGCGATAGGATTGTCAAAAATAGGAACTTCAGAAATAGAAGTCTCTGGTGGCGAAATCTCAGATATAGAGCCTTCGACAATACCAGAATCTACTACTGGAACTTCAGAGATAGAAATCTCTGATGCTGAAGTCTCAGATAGAGGATTTTCAATAGCATCGGTCTCTGGTGCTGAAGCATCTACAGCTACAGGAGAAAATGTGAATTCGATAGGAGAAGCTGGAACATCAGAAGTTGAAATATCTTTTTTATCTCTTTCAAAAAGAGCATCAAATCCTCATTTCTTTATATCCGGATTCTCTTCATTAGCATTAGCATCAGAAGATACTATATCAGCTCATTCTTCCAAAGGTTTCGGTAAAGTAGGAGGAATAAATGGGGTTATGACATCTTTCGAATGATCCACTCCATCATTTATCATGACGGGTGTATTCTGATCGAGAAAGAGGTTATCAAAGAGTCACATGGAAAGGAACAAATAAGATATGAGGAACAAGATGGCAGAGATCGCCTTAATGATAAGATTAACATAATTGGAATTTATTTGCAAAAAAAGTAAGTCTTTTTATACTAATAAAGGTTTTCTTTTCTCGATTTTATAGGATTATATAGAACCATCATGATATTTTCGATAGATTCTCTCCAATATTCTCGTATCTCGTATTAATTTTCAATTATTATATGTACTATCTTCTCTCATTTCTCGTAAGTGCTGGTACGATATTTTTCATTGCTAATTCTGGCTACATAGCAGGCATCTCCCTTCAAGATGGGTACATAAGTGCTCTCATTTTTGCTGTGGTACTCGGACTTGTTAATCTTATCCTCGGTACCATACTTCGCATTGTGACATTTCCCCTTCGTCTCATTACTCTCTGATTATTTTCTTTTGTCATTTCAGCTATCCTCGTAAAGATCACTGATGAGCTCGTTCCATGAGTCACTCTCACTGGGTTCCTCCCCATCATTGTAATAGCATTTATCACGAGTATTGTCTCTTTCCTCATGAAAATTCTAAAATAGATATTTCAAAAGGGAATAAATAAACTATTCTCCGAGACTCGCATTTGATGAATCTACTCACATTCACTTAAATAATTCTTCCTTTTCAGTCTCACTCATTTTTCTCCACTCACCTTCCTGGAGATCACCGAGAAGAATATTCTCGATTCGTACTCGTTTGAGTTTTTTGATATCATATTCGACCACTTCGACCATACGACGGATCTGACGATTCTTCCCTTCTCTGAGAACAATAGAAAATTTCGAACTTGAAAGTCGGGTAATATCACACGGTCGTGTACGATAAGTCTTGGTGATCTCTTTATCGAATCATCAGATATTTCGAACGATTCTTTTCCGAGATCCATTTTCTTTGAGTTCGATCTTCACTCACTTTCGCATTCTCTCGAGAGACTCATCATCGATCTTTCCATAGACTTCGACAATATATTCTTTCTCATGCTCGTATCGCGGGTGGATAAGATAATTGGAGAGGCGACCATCATTGGTGAGGAGGATAAGTCCAGTCGTCTCCTTATCGAGGCGCCCGATCGGAAATACTCGCTCTGGAACATCGATGATATCCATAATTCCCTCTTCACCATCCTGACCAGAGAGGCAGGTCGTCACGACATCACGAGGCTTATTGAATAGGTAATAGACAAGCGCATTTTGTTCTTTCACGATCTCGTCTCAGATGCGTACTTTATCGACTTCTGGATCGATCACTTGACCGATATGCGCCTTCTCTTCATTGACGAAGACAAGCCCGCGTTCGATATACTCTTCTGCCTTACGACGAGAGCAAACTCATGCTTGAGAGAGGTATTTTTGGAGTTTCATAATTCAAATGGAATGAGCAGATAAATGGAACGAAGTGAACTTTTAATCTGCGAATGGAATGCAGAATTTCCCGAAGGATAGTTCAAATGGAGTGAGAAAATGGAGCTTGCTCAAATTTTCGAGGGAATGCAGAACTAAGAGACCGAAGGGCTCATAATCCTATTTATAGGCTATCTATCTTAGAGAAAAACATGAAAAAAGCAAAAAAACTTTTGACAAGAATAGAGAATTTTCTATATTCAATTTCTATTAAATTTTCTTTCTAAAAAATGAATACACCAGCAGAACCAGAATGATGAAAGAGTCACCCCATAACAACAATAAAGGTACTCAATAATACATGAAATCCATGGGAGTGAGCCAAGATCCGACACAATGGAAAAGAATATCCAGTAAATAATAAAACTTGAGAAGTAAAATTACCTATAAATTGATGAGCTGTCTATCTCAATTGAATAACGATAACCTGAAAGATACAAAAGTGAGTCGAAAATATTTTCCGAAATGACTCATATACAGGAAGGCTCAATAAGCTATAAAAATAGTATTCTATAAAACTCTCAAAAGCAAGAAGTTCAAGGAATAAAAAGATTTTCTGAAGTGAGTTTACTTATCTATAAATGAATAAGAAAGGTCTCTTTTGATGATGAAATTTAATGCTTTTCAGAGTTTTATATATTTAGATAGCATCCACTTCACTCATCACGAATAACATCGAGGGTTTTTTTGTATAGGGCATCATATCCTTCATTTTTGGTAATTGAACGAAGTCGATTGAGTGCGCGAATATACCGGTATTTGATAAGGATTCAGAGCTTTTCTCGAGAGAGTTTTGTATGGAAATTCTTTAGGAATCTGAGAATATTTGCCTCTTCGATCCCAGAATCATGTCGACGAAGCGAGAGTGCATCAAGAATGGCTGATTCAAGAGAGAGAAAGTGAAGTTTTGTATTCTGAGCAAATATTTCACTCTGCTCGAGTAATATTCGATAAAGATTTTTTCGTCATGTCTTCTCACCAGATACAAGTGTCCGAAAGTGTATCTCTCTCCCATTCTTGAGCTTGATTCGCAATTGTGTATCTCTCGTGTAAATAATAAGAGTATCAGGAATGCTATAGTTCTGAAGGTGGATTTCGAGTGCTTTTTCCCCTCCGATAATTCATCCACTTGGAGTATTGAGTACTATAAGCTTCTCGACAATATCCCAATAGGGACTATCAGGAGTATCAATAATTCCGTCTCAATCTCATTTTATTACCTGATACAGTCATCGTGCGATCGGGTCTATCAGCTTTCTTCCGAGAAGGATAGAAAATGCATAATTCACACGAGTCTTTGATCATCATGAAAAACTCCAGATACGAATAATTTCATCTTTCGTGAGAAGACATCACATCTTTTCACATATTTTATTCACAAAAATGTCAGAAATCGATAATCATTTTTTCATGTACTGTACAGTATATACGCGCCATATGATTTTGCAAATATTTACTATACATTTTTGTTTAATTTAACTTTCTAAGATTTTCTTTTATTTTTCGAGAAAATCGTATATAATGCCAATCGTATTATTTCTTCACTTTTCACTTTATGGCAGACACTCAAGTCAAGACTCAGGATCCTGTTCTCGATGAGAAAGCTGTTGCTACTCTCACAAAAATGGATACAAAGCCTCTCACGGCAACTGAACAGGCAGAGGTCGAGCAGACCTTCGCGGAAGCAAAGGATTTTCGATCACTCGGAGAAAAGATCACTTCCCCACTTGATTCGATCATCGCAGAGACAGCGACTGTCATCGATGCTGATCCAATCATGAACGTCTCAGATGAGCTCTCGAAGATGAATTCTTCTGTCCAAGAAGTCTACAAAGATATCATAAATAATGATGGTACCATGATGAAGATCGCAAAATCAGTCCCACTTCTTGGTACTCTCATGAAGTCACTCGATTCGAAGTGGGATGAAGCAAAATTCAATATTCAGACACTTCAGGGAAAGATCGAGATGATTTTCTCAGGATTCGACCAGGCATATAGCTCGCTCAATACATCGATCGACATGCAGAAAAAATTCCTCGAAGGTATCGATAGTAACCTCGGGAAAGTCGTCGCATATCGTGACTTTCTCGCGACCAAGATCGAAGAATTCAAGACAAAGTGAGCAGAGTCGACAGATGAGACGACCAAGATGAAGTTCGATATGTTCATCCGCCAGGTAGAATATTTCCATAGCAACTTGAATGTCCTTATTGGAAATCTCGATATGGCTCGAAAACGCCTTCTCATGCGTCTCGATGCGGCATCAAAGCTCTCACTCTCTATGAGTTCATCTCGTCCGATTTTCAAGACCCTTCTCTCAACAGCTCTCATAGAAACCAGTTCACAGAAGGCGCTCGATGCCAGCATGAAAGCAATCGGTGTCATGGGTGAGACGATCGACAAGATGTCATCAGAGCTCACAGACAAGGCAATCGAATCATCTCGCAAAAGTGAGGAGCTCTCATCGAAGCCAGTCCTCTCATCTGATGTCTTCGTCGCAAATGTCACGAAGCTCAAGACTCACTTCGAGACGATCGAATCATTCCGCGCTGAAGTCAAGATCCAAGCCGATGCTCAGAAAAAAGCCTTCGAAGATGCAAGCGAACAACTCGCAAAAGTGAAAGTTCTCAATGCAAAAGATCAAGAAGAACTCGTAGATGAACTCAATAAATAATATTTCTTTTCCGTCATTGCGACGAAGGAAGCAATCTATGCTCGGAAAAGTTGCAAAAATCTCAATAAATAGCTATGATAGGAATATCGTAGCTATTTATAAAATATGGAGAATGTAATTATTGATTTTTTTAACACAAAATTAGATAAGAAAGAGAGGCAACAGCTTGATGTTACTTGATTTTTCGTTCAAGAAACATGATTCATATATTTGATTGTAAGTGTGATGTTAATTATTTTTTGGATTCCTTGAGATCTTTTGCTCTTATGTCTCATTACACAATCTCCAGTTATTATATCAAATATAGTCTTTTGTATCGCTTTTGTATATGTTGGCTGGTATACGTGGCAGTATGCAAGATTTAGTGTTCTTTTTCATTTTGAAAGGTGAATTATATCTTGAGGAAAAGTATATTCATCTCAGAAACAAGTAGTTAACGATATAATAAAATTGAGTGATCCTCTAAGGATTCTAATTGAGAATAATATGCCCTCAACTTATTCAATAATTCTAAAAATAAAATCATTAAAACAAAAATTATGGATAGTTTACTTATTTTTATGGTTTTGAATTGTAATTGTTGGGATTGAAGAAAAGGATCTCCTAAGAGAAACATTTAAGATGTTTGGTGTTTATGTCTTGATGATCATATCTATAATTAGCATTGCATATATCGCACATTATTATTCTATTTATTATAGGTTTTGAAAACTTGGTGAGAAAATCCAGAAGCTCACTCCGGAGATAGAATCAGAATCTAACCTCATACAATCAGGATTCGAGAAAGATATGAATTTTGCTGTACTTCATTCTGGTTTTGAGAAGCTCTCATCGACTTTTTCAAAAATAGTTTCTCTTGTACTGAAGCTTGAACGAGTCGAGGCACAAGCGAATAAGGGAAATCTCTTTGACAGTGAAAAATATATCAATTCTCTCAGATCAGATATAGTCACTCCACTCTCATCACTTCAGCAATTTCTCGAAAATCAAAAAGTCGAACTCGAGAAGTCACAGAAAGAACTCTCTCGAGTGAGAGTCTGATGACAAGATCCTGAAATAAATTCAGGATGACAGGAACATAGCGAACTCGCATCCAAGAGAAGTGAATCACTCATTGTAGAGCTTGATATGAATATCTGAGCACTCAGTGAGATGATCGGGAAGATGGAAAAT
>JAVHOR010000069.1:0-2795 GCA_036170175.1 Patescibacteria group bacterium
GGTACCTAATAGGTACCGATTTTTCATCATTCAGGAGTGACGACAACAGTCCTCTCTCATCATGTCCCAGAGATGACAAGCGTGAATGATTTATTCTTTGAGATCGTATTCTTCAACACTTCAATATCATTTACACTTCTTCAATCGATAGAACGAATAACATCTCCAGGAAGTATTCCTGATCGCTCTGCAAGACTTCCCGAGAGTGGAACAAGCATTATACCCTCATGCTTCAGATAGCCACTCTGTATTGATGCATTGAAAGATGGAAGAAAATATGATCCATAATCTTTGTCGAGAATCAGATTTGGTCATATCGGTGAAGCATTTACCAAGAAAAATACAAAAAATATCACAATCGCGAGAAGAAAATTCATCGTCACTCCAGCAATAAGAACCAGTGAACGAGCCCACCATCTTTTTGAGGAAAAAGAGTCTTTTGATCGAGCTTCTGGCGTACTTGGATCTTCTCACTTGATACGGACGAATCCTCAGATCGGAAGATAATTGAGAGTATATTCTGTTCATTTTTTATCTTTTCCGAGTGTTTGTGCCTTCGGAGGAAGTCCAATACCGAATTCTTCGACCTTCATCTTCGTCAATCGTGCAGTCAGAAAATGTCCCATCTCATGAGCAAATACAATGAAAGTGAAAACAACAAGAGCGAGAAGAATACCGAAAAAAATAGACATGCAAAAGGAGGTAGGAGGTAGGAGGTAGGAGGTAGTTTTTATCTATCTCCTATTTCCTAATTCCTACTTGGCCATTTGTTCCTTGAGATGGGTGAAAAGGTGATTCACAAGATCTGCAAGATTATCGAAGCTTTCACGTTTTGAGAGATATGAATTCCCGCCGACAGTCACAGTGAGCTTTCCTGAAGCTTTGTTGTCAGGATCTTTTTTTACACTGAGCTCCACTCTGACAGGAGATCATTCTTTATGGTTTTTTTTGATATAGGTATCCATTTTTCCTGAGAGATTTTTTTCTATGAGGATCTGAAGTGATTCCTTTTCGACAGGATAATCTGCAGCGTGGATAATAATTTCTGGAGTAGGCATAAGAGAAAAAGGTTAGGAATAGTGATAAAATTATTGGTGATAAGCTCTATCTTAGTGATGATGATTATTATCGCCTTCATCATCGTCTTCTTCATTCTCCTCGTATTGATCCTTCCAGTTTTCGATAATAATTTTTTCATCATGTGTGCGAAGATCTATCGGTTTTCACTTTGTGATTGTCTCATCGAGCTTCTCGACATATTCACGAGTGATATAGTCCTTTCCATGAGTAGTAAGATGTCACTTCACGACATCAGAAAGTGTATTTACAAGAATATTAAATGGTTCTTTGTCTTTGGCATCATGTCAGTTTTTATGTTTTGCGACATCCTGGAGAAAAGTAACAATATCTGTCGGATTTCTTGCGCTATAGAGTGTGAATTCATCATTTCCAGAGAGCTTCACGACGACATCAGACATTCCGAGAAGTGCCGCCCACCATGACCGAGTCCGTATTTCGATACCTTCGATCTTATTGTAGGGAATATAGAGAAGATTTGAGCTAAACCATTTCCACTTCATATCGACGATCGTACTTTCCGTAGCTATCCATACATCGACATACCAATCAAAAAGCTTATACATAATCATCGCATAGAGAATGAGCATATAGCCATATATGTAGGGTTCTGGAATATTTGTCCGAAGAAGAAAAATATCCTGCCCATAGAGAAATGCTGGAATAAGAAGTCCAAAGAACATCCAAAGAAGTACATCCTCGAGGATCACGAAAAAATGCCGATGAAAGACATCACGAATATCGCTATCAGCCCCTATATATGCACGAAAGAAAAGATTATCAAAATTATTCATGTCGAAAGTTGAAGAAAAATCTAGCTATCCTTGTGAGAAAGGTTCTCATAGAGTCATTTGTGATTGATACTGATAGCAGTGAAAAATGCAGCAACTCCGATGATAAGTCCTATACCTGTAAGTGTGAGTGAATAGAGAAACTGATCAGAAAGTGTCTGATATGTCGTATCTATATACCAGCTTCCAGCAAAATAGAGTACCACCTCAATAATCAGTGTAATCCAAAAAATCTTTCTATGGACACGATAGATCAAAATAAGGATAAAAATATTTATCAGAGGAATGTAGAACATGCTCAGATTATAGAGAAATAGGCCCTAAAATCAAGCATAAAGAAGAATTTTCTCTATCCTTTTGCTTCGATCCAATTCTCTCACGAGTGAATATCAACTCGGATGAGTGGTATGCGATCTCCGAGGATACCGTGTCTTGGTGCATGCGCTACGAGGACATTTTCCATAGATTCTCTCACAAGCTCTTCCCATATTTTCTCTTCTTCTTTCGGTATATCAAAAACAAGTTCATCATGGACTTGGAGTATCATAGAGCCTTTGAGGTTTTTCTCGCGAACTTTCGCATCAATATCAAGCATCGCATATTTGAGCATATCTGCAGCAGTTCACTGGATCGGCATATTGATCGCTTCACGCTCTGCGATAGATCTGATGGTCTTATTGGCATCTGTGAGTCCTGGAATATAGCGCCTTCGACCAAAAGCGGTCTCGACATACCCGAGTGCTCGACCGTCTTCGAGAATCGTCTCATAATAATTCTCCACTCCAGGATATTTCTCATAGAACGCCTCGATATATTTCTGTGCCTCCCACGGAGGTGTTCCGAGTGTCTTCGCAAGTCAGAATCCAGTAATCCCATAGATCACTCAAAAATTCACTGTCTTCGCTACACGACGCTGTTCTCATGAGA
>JAVHOR010000070.1:0-2728 GCA_036170175.1 Patescibacteria group bacterium
TAATACCAATCATATTTCCAAGAATCAATTGAAATTTACATTTGATACATTTTACCGTGATCACCATTCTATAGGAGTCCTCGCTGGATATACACTCAAAGATCGAGCAGAACTCGGTGCAAATGGAGTCCTTACTTTTGTCCTTGAAGAAGATACACGGGCTCGGGCTATTGTGGGGCATATATTTATCGATTCTCGTTGATTCGTCCATTCGTATGAGATGATGAGTATTCATAAAGATATTCTCAAATGAATTCGTCACACCTACGAACAAGCCATTCTTACCAATCCTCATATAGAGCGTGGGGAACTTGTTCAGACATTTCGTAGAGAAATCACGAAATATTGTTATCTTCTCACAGGACGCACTCCTGTAGTCATGCCCGTGATTATCGAGCGCTAAAAAACATATCTAAATATTCATTCTTAATAACCATTCTATGCACAACAAACGATTCCAGAAAAATACCTCTACAACACCAAAAGAAAAATGAGCGCTACGAAGCTTTTTCGATTCGTGAAGGAAGATACAAAATAACCTCAGACCATGAGATTCCTTTCTCTTTGAAGACTCTTTCAAGCCAAAGCGTTCCTATCCATTTTTCACTCCTGTCCAAGCACTCAAAAAGTTCCTCGGTAATCCTGAAGAACGAGTCAAGCCTCTCGCAAAAGAAACACTTCGAATCGTACCATTTTGAGGTATGGAACAAGTAGGTCTCAATTGTATGGGATTCGAATATGAAGATGAGATGATCATCGTCGATATGGGAATCCAATTCCCAGATCAGTACCAATTTGGTATCAATTCTTCCCTCCCAGATATTACCTATTGTCGTGGGAAAAAGGTCGTAGGAGTCTGTATTACTCATGGACACATCGATCATATTGGATGAGTCTACTATCTGACAGAGCAACTTGGACGCAATACACCGATCTATGGAACAGCTATGGCATATGAGCTTATCAAGCTCAAGCAAGGAGATATGGGAGCAGCGCTTCCAAATCTTCGTGAGTATACTCGATATGAACCGATCCAAATAGGAAAATATTTTCAGATAACACCTTTTGTGGTCGACCACTCAATTCCTGATTCTGTCGGCCTTCTTATCGAAACTCCTGTGGGAAGATTCGTCCATACGGGTGACTGGAAATTCGATAAATCTCCTCTCCCAAATCGCCCATCGACAAATTATGAATATCTCGAAACTCTCGGAAAACGAGGAGTACGAGGACTCTTTTCTGATTCGACAAATGCTCATCTTCTCGGATCTTCAATCTCTGAATCTGCGGTTGTCGGATCTATGGAAGAAATATTCTCAAAAGCAACAGGACGAATAATAACGGCGACATTCTCGTCTATTATTGATCGTGTGATGCTTATTATTTCTACAGCTGAGAAATTCAACCGCAAGGTCGTCCTTCTCGGTCGTTCGATGAATAACTATGTCGATATTGCTATCAAGCTCGGCTATGTTCGACCAAAAGCAGGAACTATCATTTCTATGGCGGATGCGACGAAGCTTCCTGACGATCAAATAACAATATGTTGTACCTGAGCGCAAGGTGAACGTTATGCTGCTCTCATGCGTATCGTGACAGGAGAATCACGCGAGACGACACTCAAGTCAGACGATACTATCATTTTCTCTTCTTCTGTCATTCCAGGAAATGAGCGCGCAGTACAGTGACTTTTTGATCTTATCACCCAACAAGGACCAAAAATTCATCATTATAAAGAATCGGAGATTCATGCTGGATGACATGCGAAAGAAGAAGATACTAAAAAAATGATCACACTTATTCAGCCAGAATACTATATTCCAATCTATGGATTTCCTCATATGCTTCGTGGAAACACTCGGAATGCGTATGAACTCTGATATAAGAAAGATAAAGTAATTATTCTCAAGAATGGGAAAATCCTCGAATTCACGAAAGATGCTGCTCGTGAGACAGATGAGTATATCTCAAAAAAACTTGTCACTGTGGATGGTCGTATGGTCGGCTATACAGGAGAGAAGGAGCTCCACGATCGCTATCAGATATCTTCACAAGGTGTTCTCGTCATTGGTATAGTGAAGAAATCGAGTGGATTTGCTATCAAATACCAGACCGTCTGACTTCCTGAAGTAGAGAAACTTCCTTCTCTCGAAAAATCTCTCGATCTCGCTATCAAGGAAATTCTTCGAGATATCTCACGGTTCAAAGATGCTGCAGCCTTCACGACACATGTCGAACGAAAAGCTTGTGATATCTATCTCCACGAGATTGGAAAAGAGCCAAAAGTCGTCGTGATTGTACAGTAAAAATCAAAAAATCCTCTCAATTTGAGAGGATTTTGATAGTATATCTTAGTGGTGTCCATGGCTGTCATGTCATCCTCCGCCTCACTTGAGTGCTTCTTTGAGTGGCTCAGCTCCACTTGCAATACCAAAGAAACTTCCAATCATGGAAGTGATACCAACATCTATACTCACTCCACCTGATTTTCCCTTATCACCATGTCCGTGGTCGTCGTGTCATCATGACATATTTTGTATATGTTAAAAAGTAATGTGAATATTTTAGTATATATACAATATTTGTCAAGTACACTTTTCTATTTCTCGGAGAAACATGGACACTATAATTTGCATTTTGTATGCTTTTTTCTATAATCGCGCGTGCACGGTGGGTTACTCAAGTGGCTGAAGAGGCGGGTTTGCTAAACCTGTAGGGTGCCGCAAGG